>CAKQIZ010000092.1 GCA_934247125.1 uncultured Clostridia bacterium | reverse complement strand
GGCAAGATCATGAAGGAAGACGTGGAAAAAGTTATCGCTGCAGCGAAAAAGGCAGTTGCTGCCGCAGAGGATCAGGCACCTGCAGGCGCAGGCGAGATCACCCCTGACGGTAAGGAGATCGGAGAAAAGGTCCCTTACGCAGGTGTGCGAAAGGTCATCGGCGACAGACTGGCCGAGAGCAAATTCACTGCTCCGCACCTTTACTTCACACAGAAAGTCAACATGGAAGACGTGCTGGCTCTCAGAAAAAAGGTCAACGAGGTACAGGACAAGAAGACGTCAGTTACAGACTTCATCGCAAAGGCTGTCATCATGACACTGAAAAAGTATCCTGAAATGAATTCATCGCTCGTAGGCGAGACTATAGAAAGATACAAGAGCATCAACCTTGGTATAGCGGTAGCGTCACCGACAGGACTGATCGTACCGAATATCAAGAATTCACAGGACATGAGCGTAGTGGAGATCTCGAAGGCATCAACGCCGTTGTTCGACAAGGCGAGAGCCGGAAAGCTTGCAGTTGACGAATATGCGGGCGGAACGTTCACTATCTCGAACCTCGGCATGTTCGGCATAGAAAACTTTACAGCTATCATCAATCCTCCTGAAGTGGGCATACTGTCGATCAGCTCGACAAAGGACGAGCCGTTCGTTGTCACTAAGGAAGACGGGACCAAGGAAATACAGATCAAACCGATGATGAACATACAGCTCACTGTAGACCACAGAATAATTGATGGTCTGCTGGCTGCACAGTTCGTTACAAATGTCAAGAACTTACTGGAAAACCCAATTAGCTTGATGGTATAGAAGAGTGTATGAGACAGACTTATAAATGACAATGTTTTTTCTCCTTTTTAATTGTACTTAGTGGTCATGAGTAATTTAAACAGATGTGTTAACATCCTAAACTTCCATATATGAACGGGTGCATTTATAAGTCTGATCCGATTACACAAGAAAGGATCAAAAATGGCAGAAGTAATCATAATGCCCAAACTGGGCTTTAATATGAGCGAAGGAAAACTTGTCGAATGGTACAAGGCAGAGGGCGAAGCCGTTGCAAAAGGCGAGCCTCTCTTCTCTGTCGAGACAGACAAGACTAACATGGATATAGAAGCAACACAGGATGGCGTGGTAAGAAAACTTTTCATCGAGGCAGGCGACAAGATCCCTGTGACTCTCCCGATCGCGATCGTTGGAGATGCAGATGAGGACATCGCTGATCTGATCGCTGATTCACTCGCGCAGCTCGGCGGCAATGCATCAGACAGTGCTGCAGCACCGGCAGATGAAGCGGCTCCTGCAAAGGCAGATAAAACAGAAGACAAAGCAGCGGACGGCGCAGGCTACGATTACGATATCGCAGTCATCGGTGGCGGTCCGGGCGGATATGTAGCAGCGATCAAAGCGGCACAGATGGGCAAGAAGACAGTGATCATCGAGAAAGAACACTTCGGCGGCACATGCCTCAATGTCGGCTGCATCCCTACGAAAGCACTCCTCAGAAGCGCAGAGGCTCTCAAGGAAGTCAAGGAAAGCGCACAGTTCGGAGTAGTGGACGTTGATACGTCGTCAGCAGCACTCGATCTCAAGAAAGTACAGGCGAGAAAGAAGAACGTAGTCAGCCAGCTGGTCGGCGGCGTTCAGGGGCTGCTCAAAGGAAACGGCGCAGTGATCGAAAACGGCGAAGGAAAGCTGATCGATCCGCACACAGTTGAAGTAGGCGGCAAGAAGATCACGGCAGCAAATGTGATCATTGCAACAGGTTCACAGGCAAAGAGCCTGCCGATAGAGATCTCCCCTGAAGCTGCGGTGCTGACAAGCACAGAGATGCTTGACATAGATAAAGCACCGGAATCAATGGTAGTCATCGGAGGAGGAGTTATCGGTATTGAATTCGCATATTTCCTCGCTACTATAGGCGTAAAGGTGAGCGTAGTCGAATTCCTCGACCGTATACTTCCTATGGTGGACGAAGAGATCACTACTCAGGTCACAGGTCACCTGAAAGAGCTCGGCATTGATATTTACACGAGTGCGAAGGTGACTGAGATCACTGCAGACAGCGTCAGGTTCGAAAAAGACGGCAAAGTCCAGGAACTCCCTGCAGAGCAGGTGCTTATGGCAGTCGGCAGAGGACCTAGCCTGGCAGGTATAGATACTGAAGCTCTCGGCATCAAGACTGAAAGAGGCGCTATCGTTACAGACGAGACGCTCAAGACATCAGTTGACGGCATATACGCGATAGGCGATGTGAACGGCAAAGCGATGCTCGCGCACACAGCTTCGATGGAAGGTATCGTCGCAGTAGAAAATATCTGCGGTGAAAAGGCAGTGATGGACTACAGCAAGATCCCGAGCGCTATTTATATCCAGCCTGAGATCGCAAGCGTAGGCCTTACAGAAAAGCAGGCTGCAGAGAAATACGGCAAGATCAAAGTCGGCAAGTTCCCTCTCATGGCAAACGGCAAAGCCAAGGTCGCAGGAGAAGAAAGAGGACTTGTGAAAGTGATCGCAGAAGCCAGGTACGGCGAGATCGTAGGCGTGCATCTTTACTGCATCCATGCTACAGACATGATCGCAGAGGCAGTAGTTGCAATGAAGCTTGAAAGCACTGCAGAAGAAGTTGCGATGGCTATACATCCGCATCCTACAGTATCAGAGATCATGCATGAAGCGATGCATGCTGTAGATGGAAGAGCGATACATTTTTAATCGCAAATAGACGAATACTGATAAAAACATACAGATAAAGACAAAGCAAGACAACACAACATAAACTGACAAAGAAAGGTTTTGCAGGGATATGAAATGGCTGATAAGTGATAATCAAAACGTGTTTTACAACCTGGCTCTCGAAGAGTACCTGTGCCAGAATGCAGCAGATGACGACTGCTTCATCATCTGGACGAATGAGGATTCCGTAGTAGTCGGAAGAAATCAGAACATCTTCGAGGAAGTGAATGTGGATGAGGCGATGGCAGACGGTATAGTTCTGGCAAGACGTAATTCCGGCGGCGGAGCGGTCTTTCACGACAAAGGAAATATCAATTTCAGTGTGATCCGTGATTTTGATATGGACGCTGCCGACCAGTATGACGAATTTCTTTCTCCTGTCATCGAAATGCTGCATTCACTAGGGGTCCCTGCATCTAAGCGTAACAAGAGCGATATAGTCATCATGGATGATAAGATTTCAGGTAATGCTCAGATAATCAAAGGAAAAAAGATCATACATCATGGCACATTGCTCTTTGACGCTGACCTTGAAAAACTGAGAAAATATCTCAAGTCTGACAGCTCGTCATACAGCTCGAAGGCGACTAAATCAGTGAAGAGCAGCGTTGTGAACATCCGGAAATACTTGGACATCACAGCGGAAGAATTCAAAAAATACATAGCGGACTACTTCTGCAGGGACGGTGAAGAGATCGTCCTCAGTGAAGAAGAGAAGCGTTTGATAGAAAGCCAGACCGGCAAATTCAGCAGCTGGGACTGGGTGATAGGCAGTTCGCCTAAATTTTCGGCAAGAGAACGGTGCTTTTTCGGAGGAAAAATTTTTGAAATAGAGTTTTTCGTTGAAAAAGGCATAATACGAAAGATAAAGACGGATCTCGCAGGCTCGCCGCTCGATGTGATCAGGGAGGAGATGCTTGCAAAGGAATATGTGGGACACAGATATTCCGAGAAATACGTCAGAGAGATACTTGAAAACAACACCAAGATGTTTATATAGATAGAGAGGTATGAGATGGAAAACATTTATATGCCAAAGCTGAGCAGCAATATGGAAACAGGAGTCCTCGTATCATGGCTCAAGGGAAAAGGCGAGCAGGTGACAAGCGGCGAGCCGATCTTTGAGATAGAGACCGACAAGGTCGTGTGTGAGGTGGAGGCTACCGCCGACGGAGTCCTTTCGGAGATGTGCTTCGATGAAGGCTCTGCGGTGAATGTCGGGGCAGTCGTAGCGGTGATAGACAAGGCATAAAGGCGCAGGTGCGCAAGAGGTGTGAGTTATGGGACAGGTCAGAGTAAGATACAATCAGAATGATGTGGAGAATGTCAGAAAGATGCTTGATGTGTACAGGCTGAATACAGTCTGCAGTGCGGCGAGCTGTCCGAACATGGGTGAATGCTTCAGGCGTAAAACGGCCACATTCATGATCCTTGGAAGTCAGTGTACCAGAAACTGCAGGTTTTGCAATATCACAAGCGGCGATGCGGAAAGGGTGGATCCTCATGAGCCCGAGCGAATAGCAAAGGCTGCAGCGCTGATGGGACTCAGGCACGCAGTGGTCACGAGTGTTACGAGAGACGATCTCAGAAACGGCGGCGCAGAGCAGTTCGCAGCGACGATCCGGGCGCTGCGCCATTATTCGGAAGATATAACGGTGGAAGTACTGATCCCGGATCTGAAAGGAAGCCTTGAAGCGCTGAAGATCGTGATGGATGCAGAGCCGGATGTACTTAACCACAACATCGAGACGGTCCCGAGGCTTTACAGCGAGGCAAGACCTGAGGCAAACTATGACAGGTCGCTGAGAGTCCTGCAGAGAGCAAAGGAATTGAGACCGGATGTACTGACGAAAACCGGCATCATGGTGGGGCTCGGCGAGACAAAAGAAGAAGTGCTGGCACTGATGGATGATGTGAGAGAGACGGACTGTGACATACTGACGATAGGACAGTATATGCAGCCTACAGAAGATCATCTGCCGGTAAAGGAATACATTTCGGATGAACTCTTTGACGAGTACAGAAAAGCGGGAGAAGAGAAAGGATTCGCATACGTGGCGAGCGGCACGCTTGTGCGCAGTTCATACCACGCAGAGGAGGCCCTTGATTATGGAAAGAAATAACTATATTTACATAGAAAACGATTCGCTGGACGTATACTACAATTTTGCACTGGAATACTATCTGACTTCGGAAAAAACGTTCAGGGACAAGACCGTTTTCCTGATATGGAGAACGACGCCTACTGTGATGGTAGGTAAGTTCCAGAACACCTACAGGGAGATCAACAGCCGTTTCGTGGAGGAAAATGATATAAATGTAGTGAGGCGTATGTCAGGCGGCGGTACGATATTCACGGATCTCGGCGGGTGGCAGTTCACTTTCATAGTGCCTGCACAGTCAGATCAGATATCGTTCAGGGAATACACTGAACCGATGATAGAGGTGCTGCAGTCGCTTGGAGTGGAAGCGTACTTTGACGGCAGGAACGACATCATGGTAGACGGAAAGAAGGTCTCCGGAAATGCACAGTATATGCGCAACGGGTTCGTCGTGCATCACGGTTCGCTGCTTTACAGTACAGATCTTTACATGCTGGAAAGGAGCACGGTCTCGAATGAGGAAAAGCTGCAGTCAAAGGGAGTCAGTTCTGTGCGTGAGCACGTCGGCAATATCAGCGACTACTTCACAGACCCGCTGTCGATGACGGAATTCAGAGACAGGATAATAGAAAAGTTCATAAAAGATGATTCCCAGGTGGTAAAGCTCATGCCCGAGGATATCGAGCGTCTGGAGAAAATCGCGACAGAACGGTTCGGCAGCTGGGAGAACATATACGGCAGAAATCCGGAATTCGATATCACAAAGCAGGGCAGATGTGACGGTGGAGATGTATGCTGCAGTATGAATGTGAAAAAAGGCGTTATAGAGGATATAGAGATCACAGGCAATTTCTTTGGTACTGCCGATATGGCAAAGATCAGCAGGATGCTTAGAGGATGCCGATATGAATACGGACAGCTCAGAGAAAGACTCAGATCGCTGATGCCTGAGGGTTCATTGAAGAATATCAGCCCTGCGGATATCGCAGGCATAATATGTGAAAAATAACATTCCGGCACAGAACTGAGAGAAGCACGGAAACTGGATAAAATAAAAAGTAAAAGCAGGAGATCATAAGCAAATGGAACGGGAAGATCGGAGAAGTCGTGCCGTACATACAACCATAACTTGCAGATATGACTGGTGAGACACTTATAGCTGCTGGAATAAGCGACGAATACGCATCACTGTATCCATGACTTTGC
>CAKQIZ010000091.1 GCA_934247125.1 uncultured Clostridia bacterium | reverse complement strand
GAGCACATGATTTGGTGAGATTCCAAAACCGACAGTACAGTCTGGATGGAAGAAGATATGTCATATGTGGCTGCGATAAGCAGTTGCAGTATTTTTGAAACCACAGGCTCTGAAACATATCGTTTCAGAGTTTTTTTCGGCAGAGGCAGGCATTTGCAGTGCAGCAATACGGTATGCATGCATGGCATATGTGCGATGCAGAGCAGCAGCTTGGCTTTGTGAGGCGGTTTTTAAAAAGCCTGACAGAATACGACCTCACCCTGGAGAAACGATCCGGGGTGTTTTTATTATTTGAGAAAACACAGCGATATGGAGGAAATACACTGATGACAGATGAGATGAAAGACAGAAAATACATGGAGCTTGCACTGGAGCTTGCGCTGAAAGGCTGCGGCAAGGTCGATCCTAATCCGCTGGTCGGTGCGGTGATAGTCAAAGACGGCAAGATCATCGGCAGAGGTTATCATACAGAATACGGGAAACTGCATGCGGAGCGGGAAGCGCTCGCAAGCTGCAGCAGCTCGCCCGAAGGTGCGGTGATGTACGTGACGCTGGAGCCATGCTGTCACCACGGCAAGCAGCCGCCTTGCACAGATGCGGTGATAGACGCGGGTATAAGCCGTGTGGTGATCGGCTCAGCCGACCCGAATCCGCTGGTGGCGGGAAAAGGCGTCGAAATACTGAAGGCACACGGCATAGAAGTCGTCGAAGGCTTTATGAGAGAAGAGTGCGATGCGATAAATCCTGCGTTTTTCCGATTCATAAAGACGGGAATGCCGTATGTGGTGATGAAATATGCGATGACGATGGATGGAAAGATCGCCACGCGCACAGGCGCTTCGAAATGGATAACATCGGAAGCGGCGAGAAAACGCGTACATGAAGACAGGAACAGGTACATGGCGATAATGGCAGGCATAGGGACAGTGCTCAAAGACGATCCGCTGCTGACATGCAGGATACCGGGGGGCAGAGATCCGGTGAGAGTGATATGCGATACGCACCTGCGGATCCCGGTGGATTCACAGATCGTGCAGACTGCGAAAAAATACCGGACACTGATAGCCACGGCAGAGACCAGTGGCAGCGAAAGCAGCGCCCTGACCGCGAAGGGATGTGAGATACTTTACATACCGGTGAAAAACGGTCATATCGATCTTGAACAGCTGATGAAAAAGCTGGGAGAACAGAAAATAAGCAGTGTGCTGCTTGAGGGCGGAGGCACACTCAACTGGTCGGCGCTGGGAGCCGGCATAGTCGACAGACTGCAGGTTTACATAGCTCCGAAAATCTTCGGAGGGAAAGATGCGCCGTCTCCGGTAGGCGGTGCAGGTGTAGGGATGCCGGCAGAGGCATTCCTGACAGAAAAACCGAAGGTGACGTTCATTGGAGAGGACATACTTATAGAGAGCGAGGTGAAAAGGTGTTCACGGGAATAGTTGAAGAAACAGGAACAGTGAAACAGATAAGACGCGGCGCAGCTTCTGCAGTGCTGACCGTGGCGGCAGACAGGGTGCTGACAGATGTGACGCTCGGAGACAGTATCGCAGTGAATGGTGTGTGTCTTACGGTGACGGAGTTCTCGCAGAACGAATTCAGCGCCGATGTGATGCACGAGACTCTTGACCGGTCATCGCTGGGAGCCTTGAAAGCCGGGAGTACGGTGAATCTCGAGAGAGCGATGAAGGCTGACGGCAGGTTCGGCGGGCACATCGTTTCCGGGCATATAGACGGTACGGGAACGGTGTCGGACATCAGAAAAGATGACAACGCTGTGTGGTACAGGATCAGAGCGTCGGGCTCGATCCTCAGGTACATCGTGGAGAAAGGCTCGATCGCGATCGACGGGATAAGCCTGACGGTGGCGGCACTGGACGGTGACTCGTTCAGTGTGTCGGTGATACCGCACACTGCGGCGAACACCACGCTTTCATCAAAGAAAAAAGGCGATACGGTGAATCTTGAAAACGATATCATAGGCAAGTATGTGGAAAGGCTGATGCAGCCCGGCGCCGGAGTTTACGGTGCAAAGGGGCAAAATACCGGCAGCCCGGGAGCTTCCGGAAAGGCACAGAGCAGCGGCATCACGGAGTCGTTCCTCATCGAAAACGGATTTTAGACAGAAACGGGGGTTTTAAATATGAATACATTCAATACTATCGAGGAAGCACTTCAGGATCTTCGCAACGGCAGAGTGATCCTGGTGACGGATGATGAAGACAGAGAAAATGAAGGCGATATGATCTGCGCGGCAGAGTTTGCGACGACGGAAAATGTCAACCTGATGGCAAGCGTGGCAAAAGGGCTCATATGCATGCCGATGAGCGAGGAATTCTGCAGGAAGCTGCAGATCCCGCAGATGGTCAGCGAAAACACTGACAACCACGAGACGGCGTTCACCGTATCTATAGATCATGTCGACACGACTACAGGCATATCGGCGGCAGAGCGAGGGTTTACAGCGAGAGCGTGCACAGATGACGATGCAAAGCCGCAGGATTTCAGACGTCCGGGACATATGTTCCCGCTCAAGGCGAAGAGGAACGGAGTCCTCGAAAGGAACGGTCACACAGAGGCTACGGTCGATCTTCTGAGGCTTGCGGGACTGAAGCAGTGCGGGCTCTGCTGCGAGATCATGAAGGATGACGGCACGATGATGAGAAAGAGCGAGCTGTTCGAGCTGGCCGAAAAGTACGATATGAAATTCATCACTATCAAGATGCTGCAGGACTACAGGAAAAAGCATGAAAAACTGGTGCAGCGTGAGGCGGTAGTGAACATGCCTACGAAATACGGTGATTTCAAGGCTTATGGATATGTCAACAAACTCAATGGAGAGCACCATGTGGCACTTGTGAAAGGTGATATAGGCGACGGTAAAGATCTGCTCTGCAGAGTGCATTCGGAATGCCTTACAGGTGATGCGTTCGGTTCGATGAGATGCGACTGCGGACAGCAGCTGGCTTCAGCGATGATGCAGGTGGAAAAAGAAGGGCGCGGCATAGTGCTTTACATGAGACAGGAAGGGCGCGGCATAGGACTGATAAACAAGCTAAAGGCATACGAACTGCAGGACAGAGGCATGGATACTCTTGATGCGAACCTGGCACTGGGATTCCCGGGAGACATGCGTGAGTATTTCATAGGAGCACAGATACTCAAAGATCTGGGGGCAAAGGAGCTCAGGCTGCTTACAAACAACCCGGACAAGGTGTACCAGCTTTCGGATTTCGGCATGGAGATCGTTGAGCGCGTGCCTATACAGATGGATGCGAATGAGATAGACCTGAAATACCTGAAAACGAAGCAGAAGAGAATGGGGCATCTGCTGGATTACTAGGAAACAGTGTTCGGACGATCCGGGTCTGCTCAGATACAGCGCAGCAGTGTGCTGCACAGGCTCGGAACCGGAGGACATTTAATAGATCGTGTATATGATAATCAAATCAAAAGGAGAACATAAAATGAAAGTATATGAAGGAAAACTTGTATCGGATAAGATCAGAGTAGGTATAATCGCAGCCAGATTCAATGAGTTCATCACATCGAAGCTGCTGTCGGGAGCGCTCGATACGCTGAAGAGACATGATGTGGCAGAAGACGATATCGAGATCGCATGGGTGCCGGGTGCTTTTGAGATACCGCTCATCGCATCGAAGATGGCATCAAGCGGCAAATATGACGCAGTGATATGTCTCGGTGCAGTTATAAGAGGGAACACGTCACATTACGATTACGTGTGCAGTGAAGTCTCAAAAGGTATCGCACAGGTATCGCTTGCCAGCGGGATCCCTGTTATGTTTGGCGTGCTTACCACGGAAAATATCGAGCAGGCGATCGAAAGAGCGGGAACAAAGGCCGGCAACAAGGGATCAGACTGTGCAGCCGGTGCGATCGAGATGGTCAATCTGATGCGTGAGATCCAGTAGACAGTGATATTTTCATGTGGTAATGCAGCCTGGTATAATGTAGAATAAGAGGTATAAAAAGGAGGTGGCAGTTATGGCGAAATTGAACAGGCATGAAAAGACCGGCGCAGTACTGGTCGTGATTCTTGTTCTGTGTGCTGTGATATGCCGCCTGTTTTCCCGTTTTGATGTTGTGGATGATGGATTTAATTATTTATGTTCACTGTTGAGGGCGGGGATTTATATGGGGATCATCATCACGTGGGGTATTTCTGTGCATAGGCGTGTGCTCAACCGTTCTGCCCGCAGATATCTGATTGCAATAGCAGCTCTTCTGTTGTTCTGGTTCGTGATAAGAACATGTAAATTTTTATTTCTGGAAGGAATGCCCGCACTGCAGTATTACTGCTGGTACGGTTATTACATACCTATGATACTTATTCCTCTGATGGGGGTCTATCTTGCCATCTGCCTGGGAAGACCGGAGGAATACATTCTGCCGGCTCCTTTAAAGTCGCTTATGATCCCGGCGATTCTTTTTATCTTACTGATCATTACTAATAATTTTCATCAAAAGGTATTCGCTTTTCCGTTTGGAATGGAAGCTACTGATTCCATTTATGTACATAAACCGCTTTATTTCGTGTGCCTTGGCTGGATACTTGCGGAAGTGATCGCCTTTCTGATCCTGCTTTTAGTGCGAAGTCATGTGCCGGGCAAAAGAAAAAGGATCTGGGCGCCGGTGATACCTGCAGGTGCAGCATTTTTATACGGAACAGGATATCTTATGGGGATACAGTCTCTTTTCCTGATCGCAGGCGATATGACAGCTGTTTTTACTCTGATCATGCTGACTGTCTGCGAGGCCTGTATCCGCAGCAGACTTATCCCGTCCAATACGAGATACAGTGAATTGTTCCATGCCTCTACGATAGGAGCACAGATCGTAGATGAATCTTATAACAGATATCTTGCATCGGATAATGCAAAGGAGTTTTCGAAAGAACTGATGCGCTGTACGGAGAAAGGTCCTGTCGAATTGGGAAACGAGAGGCTGTCCGGAGCCCCTGTCACCGGAGGACATGTATTGTGGGTCGAGAATATTTCCATGGTGCAGGATCTACTGGAAAAACTGAAGCGGATCAGCTCTCGTCTTTCTGAAAACAACAATATCCTCAAAGCGGATGTAGAGCTAAAGGAAAAGCAGGCGCAGGCTGATGAACACATGCGTATTTATGATAAAATAACAGAAGAAGTGGCGCCGCAGCTTTGGAAAATAGAAACGCTGCTGGAACTCTCGGATGATCATATGAAAATGATAGAAAATCTGAGCCTTATCTGTGTGATAAGCTCCTATATCAAACGGCGTGGTAATCTGATCCTTCTTGGAGAGGAAGCCAGTTTTTTTCCGGCGCAGGAGCTTGAATACTGCCTTCGGGAGTCCATGGAAAATCTCCGGCTCTGCAGAGTAGCAGTATCTCTTTCGTGCAGGTGTCAGGGAATACTGCCAAAGGATTCTGCCATGGCAGCATATGATTTTTTTGAAATGGTCATGGAATCCGCACTTCCGACGATGAATGCGATCCTGGTCAATCTTGCAGTGGAATCCGGAACTGTTGAGATGACGTTTTCTATATCGTGTGACTTGTCATCCATAGCGCTGGACAGAGAGTTTCTGGCACGCCATGATGCAGCAGCGATAATATCAAGACAGGAAGACGATGTACACATCACATTCCTTTTGCCGAAAGGAGGTGCTGTGAAATGAGGTCGATATTTTCACTTTCAGATGCAGGACATTCTCTGCTGCTGATCCTGATGTTCCTCACCTGGTGCTTTCAGATGTTTGTATGCTGCATGGGATACTTTTCCAAGGCAAAATTGATACACTGCAGAATCTTGTTCGTGCTGGCAGCTCCGACTCTTTTACTGCTGAGTTTTCTGGCAGCAGGCACTGCCAGACAGGCTGCTGATGAACCGATGTGGACGATCACGCGAAAGCTGATGGATATCCCGGCCGCAGCGGTATTCGTACTTATCGCTCTTGTTTCAGGATATGCGTGCTGGATCATGTGGCATGAATGGAGATACCGAAAGGTCAACATCACGAGAGCTTCTGTCAGAGAAGGTGCGGACCTGATGCCGATGGGGCTTTGTTTTTTTAAGGGGAACGGACAGCTGATAATGGTGAA
>CAKQIZ010000090.1 GCA_934247125.1 uncultured Clostridia bacterium | reverse complement strand
GCAGGTCTTGGAATACCTGGACTCTAAAATGAAGTATTATGCAAAACCGCTGAACAGGCTGATAAATGAACTTTCCAAGCTGCCGGGCATAGGCGGCAAGACTGCGCAGCGACTCGCGTTCCATATACTGTCGATGGATGAAAAGTCTGCGATAGAGCTGGCGAATGCGATAAGCGATGCGAAAAAGTCGATGAGATACTGCTCGGTCTGCGGCAATCTCACTGATATGGATCCGTGTGCGATCTGTTCTGATGACAGTCGCGACAAGAGTACGATATGCGTAGTGGAAAGTCCTAAGGACGTGGTCGCCATGGAGAAGATAAGGGAGTACCGGGGGTACTACCATGTGCTGCACGGCGCTATTTCGCCGATGGACGGGATCGGGCCGGATGATATAAATCTCAGATCTCTGATAGTCAGGCTGCAGGACGAGGCGGTGAAAGAGCTGATAATAGCTACCAATCCGAATATAGAGGGCGAGGCGACAGCCATGTACATAGCGAGGCTGATAAAGCCGTCGGGAATAAAGGTGACCAGGATAGCTCACGGGATCCCTGTTGGCGGAGATCTTGAATATGCCGACGAGGTGACTCTGCTCAAAGCAGTCGAAGGCAGGAGAGAGCTTTAGTGTTTGTCTGGCCTGATACCGCTTTGATATATGAAGACATACTGAAAAGTGCATAAAAGTGAATTGAAAGGCGATGAGAATCGTCTTTTATTTTTTGTAAAAAACGATCTCTTATACTGTTTTAGTGTCGAGCGGAGGAAAAACAACACGAAAACAACTAACTTGACACTAAATATGCACGTAGTTGCTGTTTTCATTCTGACAAACTGAAAGTTGTTGAAATGTTTTTTCCGAATGCTTAAAATGATATCTGTAATTGTTACTATATATTGTTTATTAAGGAGGAAAAAATGAGTCAACAGCAGAACAATCAGGTCGCTGACGTAGGCGAACACGGATTGAAAAAGCATGACATCAAAGTTTCGACAGTAGTATTCATGATATTCTGTCTGGTAGCTGCAGGCTGCTACGGTATCGAGGAAATGATCCCTGAATGTGGTCCGGGACTTACGATAATCATGCTCTGCGTACTGCCTTTCGTATGGGGACTGCCTTTTGGTCTGGTAGCTTCGGAGTTAGGTTCAGTACGACCTCAGGAAGGTGGTTATTACAAGTGGGTGCAGGAAGCCTTTGGCGAGTTCTGGGGTTTCCAGGCAGGATGGTGGAGAACTATCTCCATATACATCGACAATACACTTTATGTTATACTGGCAGGCGGGTACGCTGCATCGAGATGGGATCTCGGAAGTGTAGGTGAATTTGCTATAAAGGCACTGATGATAATCGTGTTTACATATATCAATGTACGCGGAGTAAAGGACGTAGGTATCGTAAGTACGATATTATCGATCCTGGTAATGGTCGCTTTCGGTCTCGTTGCCATATGCGGATTCATGAACTGGGGCGGCGGTACGGATATATCGTTCCAGATCACGGCTGAGCCTGCAGAAGGGATCGGCGACTGGTTCTTCTACATAGCAGGAGGTATCTCGATCGGCATGTGGATGTACTCAGGCTATGAATCGATGTCAACTATCGCAGGAGAGGTCGCAAATCCTCAGGTAATACCAAAGGGAACGATGCTTACTATACCTCTCATCATGGCAGTATACATCCTGCCTACTATCGGTGGTCTCGGTTCACTCGGACAGTGGGAGAACTGGGGAACAGAAGCCGGAATGGTAGGATATGCAGATGTATGTGAGACATTCTGGGGTCCTGCAATGGGTGTATTCTTCGTGCTGGTTGCTATCCTCGCACAGTGCTCGATCTACAATACATACATAGCATCGGGTTCAAGAGGATTCTTCTCGCTGGCTGATGACTATCTCGCACCGCCGATCCTCGTAAAATGCGACAAGAAGCACGGTGTGCCTTATGTAGCTGTACTGTCGGTAGGTATCGTGAATCTTATACTGTGCATGCTTCCGTTCGGATTCATCATCGTACTGGATGTATGCCTGCTGGTTGCTTCATACATCATGGTATACCTTTCGGCTATGGTACTCAGAAAGAAGATACCTGCAGACGAATACAAATTCAAGGTTCCGGGCGGATTCGGATTACTGGCGCTCATATGCATCGTGCCAATTTGCGTAGCGATATTCGCATTCTTCATCAATGGTTCGGACTATTATCTGGGCGGAATGATAGGAATAATTTCAGGTCCGATACTCTACGTCATCTGGAGAAAGATGTACGGCGGACTCACGAAGAAGGATCCGGTTGCTTATCCGCTCAATCCTAAGACTGGTCTTGGTGTCGGAGATACGAGAAAGATGGCGTTCCTGTTCTTCCTCATGACTGTCATGAATGTGATAGCATGTGTATTCATGCCTTGGTATGAAGGATGGGGAACTCCGGATGCATGGGAGTCGGGTGACTACTTCGACGGAATACTTTCAAATGTAGATGTCGATTCGATAGTAGGCGTTATCGGAACCGGTCTGCATATACTCACCGCAGTATGCGCAGTAGCATGCATCGTTCTGTACTTCGTTTCAAAGAAAGTGGAGCCTGCAAAGGAAAAGTAGCTTTCGGGAACAGCTTTTAAAATGCAAATAAAGACCAAATAGATACAAAAAACGCATGGAGACCGGTACAGTGACCGGTCTCCTGTTTTGTCAGAAATCGCGCACGGAGTAACGTGATTCAGATGTGTATGCGCGTGTTTCTGCGATGGAAACGATGCCGGTTTATGGCAAAAATCCATCTTGGCAGAAAAACTAAATTGCCTTGATTTTTCAACGATTTTGCGGAGTTCCTGAATTATGTACGAAACAATTTTTAGACTATTCCGTATATTCGTTTTAGCTTGATTATTACACAGATATATATGTATAATAAACGTGTTAATTTATCTCACCAGTTATATTTTTATTAGGAGGATTGTATGGGCACTATACTTTTTCTTATTGGTTTTCCAATAGTTATTGCCGTGATTCTTTTAGTAAGCAAAGAGGATAAAGTCAGGGATGTTGTGGTAAAATTTGCAGCTCTTGTAATTGCTGCCGCATCTATCTTCGTGGCTGTCCAGTATTTCAGATCGGGCGGAGACACTTTCGAACTCCACTACGAGGCTATAAACTATGTTATGATGGCTATCGAGGCGCTCCTTGCGCTGTATATCATCATAATAGGTATAAAGCACAAGAAATATCTGGCATCGCTTTTTGCTGTGATTCAGACTCCATTGATCATGTGGTTTGAACTTACTAAGGGTCACAGCATTGAAGTCCAGAACAACATGTATGTTGACAGACTTTCAATGATCATGATCTTGATCATAGGAATTATTGGTTCGTTGATAACGGTTTATGCGCTGGGATACATGAAGGATTTTCAGCATCATCACGCAGGCGAAAAGGACAGAAGACCTTGGTTCTTCTTCGTAATGTTTATATTCCTTGGCGCGATGGTCGGTCTGGTAACTTCAAACAACATGATCTGGATGTATTTCTTCTGGGAAATCACCAGTCTTTCATCATTCTGGCTCATCGGATTCACAAAGACGAAGGAAGCTACGAACAATGCGTTCAGAGCTCTGATCATGAACCTTCTCGGCGGTCTCGGATTTGCCGTAGGCATCGTTATTCTCGGACAGGTGTTCGGAACTATAGAACTGAGCACTATGCTCATGATCGGATCGGTATATGGCGGAGTGGTTGCGATCCCTGCTGCATTCTTTGCATTCGCGGGCATCACAAAGGCGGCTCAGATGCCGTTCAACAGCTGGCTGCTCGGCGCTATGGTG
Source organism: uncultured Clostridia bacterium (assembly GCA_934247125.1). Classification (GTDB taxonomy): domain Bacteria; phylum Bacillota; class Clostridia; order Peptostreptococcales; family Anaerovoracaceae; genus Lentihominibacter. The sequence continues at coordinate 2,604 of CAKQIZ010000090.1, read as the reverse complement.
GCACCGACACCTACATCCGCATTACTTCACTCGTCGACAATGGTTAAAGCCGGTGTATTCATGATAATAAAGCTGGCTCCGGTACTCGGAATGGGCAACTTCGCAGGAATCATGACAATGATGGTCGGAGGTATCACATTCCTGATGGCATCGTTTGCAGCCATCTCGCAGAGCAACGCCAAGAGAGTGCTGGCATATTCAACTATAGCAAATCTTGGACTTATCGTAACATGCGGTGGTATAGGAACAGCTGAGTCTGTATGGGCAGGCGTTATGCTGATCATATTCCATGCTGTTACAAAGTCACTGCTGTTCTTATGTGTGGGAACTGCAGAGCACAATATCGGAAGCAGAGATATCGAGGATATGGATGGTCTCTTCGTGAGAATGCCTAGACTGGCAGCATTCATGATGATCGGTATCGCAGGCATGTTCCTGGCTCCTTTCGGTATGCTCGTTTCAAAGTGGGCGGCAATGACATCATTTGTAGACTCAGGAAACTTCATCCTCGTAGGAATAATCTGTTTCGGAAGTGCCGTGACAGCATTCTACTGGATCAAGTGGATGGGCAAGCTTTCAGCTATCGTTGCAAATGAAAAGAACATACAGCAGGATGTACATAAGGAGGAATGGTTCGTACAGGGAACGCTGGTAGGACTTACTATCGTGGTATGTCTCATATTCCCTGTCATTTCGATGTACATGCTCGTTCCTTATCTTGAAGGCGTATTCGGAGGCCTCGCATCGACAGTGCTTTCTTCAAACAACATGATCGTAATGGTTGTTATGCTGGTAGTACTGATTCTGATAACAGGATTCGGTTTCGGAAAATCGAAGAAAAAGATCGTTCCTATATACCTTGCAGGTGTAAACGAGGGGGACAACAGAACTTACCGCGGATCTATGGGTAAAGATGTATCGTTCACCCTCAGAAACTGGCATATGGAAAAATACTTCGGTGAAAAGAAGATGAACCTTGTAGGCGGCATACTGACGACTGCAATGCTGGTTATCGGTATAGGCATGATGGTCGGAACTCTTATAAGCCTGCTGACAGGAGGTGCTGCATAATGATTATTAAGACGATAATAGCTGTAATCGCATACCTGATCCTTGCTCCTTTCGTAGGAGGCTTCCTTGCAGGACTGGACAGAAAGCTTTCGGCAAGAATGCAGCGAAGAGTAGGTCCTCCTGTTCTTCAGCCGTTCTATGACGTGCTCAAGCTCTTCGAAAAGGAAAAACAGACTGTAACGAGAGTGCAGGATTATTACGTTCTGATTTTCGTCATCTTCGTTATGGCGTCAGGTGCAATATTCTTCGCGGGAGGAGATCTGCTGCTCGTGATCTTTACGCTCACAGTGGCAAGTGCTTTCCTGATCGTTGCGGCGTTCTCATCAAACTCGCCTTATGCACAGGTGGGAGCAGAACGTGAACTGCTGCAGATGATGGCATATGAGCCTATGGTTCTGATGACAGCGATAGGATTTTACATGTACTGCGGAAGCTTCGCAGTGAAAGATATCCTTGGCGGAGTATCGATGCCGTTCCTTCCGCTTATCGGTATATTCATCGGATTCGTATTCATACTGACTATAAAGTTCAGAAAATCACCATTTGACCTGAGTATGTCACATCACGCTCACCAGGAGCTGGTAAGAGGTCTTACGACGGAATTCTCAGGAAGAACTCTGGGATGGATCGAGATATCACACTGGTATGAAAACGTATTCCTGCTTGGTTTCGTATTCCTGTTCTTTGCCAACGGCACTGTATGGGGAACTGTTATCGGTGTAGTTGTTTGTCTGCTGACTTACTTCTTTGAAGTGCTCATCGACAACTGCTTCGCAAGAATGAAATGGCAGTTCGCTTTCAAATCGGCATGGATCGTGGCGCTCGTATGCGGCGTGATAAATATTTTCGTATTGTATCTGATAGTATAAAGGAGGTGTAGAAATGTCATATATTGCAAAATCACCATGGGTCATACATTATGACGGATCCAGCTGTAACGGATGCGATATCGAAGTCCTGGCATGTCTTACACCTATGTATGACGTGGAAAGATTCGGTATCATAAATACAGGAAACCCTAAACATGCAGATGTGTTTCTTGTTACAGGATCCGTTAACGAACAGAATAAAGATGTTGTAAAACAGATATACGAGCAGATGCCTGAACCGAAAGTCGTAGTGGCTGTAGGTATATGCGCGTGCTCGGCAGGTGTGTTCAAGCAGTGCTATAATATCTTAGGCGGCGTTGATACTGTTATTCCGGTAGATGTTTACGTTCCGGGATGTGCAGCGAGACCGGAAGCTATCATAGACGGCGTTGTAAAAGGACTGGCAGCTCTTCAGGAAAAGAGAGATAAGCTCAAGAATGCTGAAGACATAGAAATGATCGCAGAAGAAGAGGCTGAAGAACTCGAAGAGATCGCTGAGGCAGGAGAGGAAGCTGCAGAAAAAGAAGCTGAAAAGGCTGAGGAAACTGCAGAAGAAGAGACTGCCGAAGAAAAAGAAGATGCAGAAGCTGCTGAGGAAGAAAAAGGAGGGGAAAACTAATGCGCGAAAGAGTAGATGTACCACAGAACTTCACGCCTGTAGAGC
>CAKQIZ010000089.1 GCA_934247125.1 uncultured Clostridia bacterium | reverse complement strand
CTGGAGTCAGATCTTCAGAAGATGTCCGCGAACGATATCGTGATGGGAACGGTGGGTCTTATAGCCGGACTTATAATAGCATTTCTGATAAGTCAGATATACGCAGGTATAAAGGTGCCGTACCTTGGTGTCATCCTGAATATCATTACATACATCATACTCGGATATCTGGGGATCGTGATAGCGACTAAAAAGGGCAAAGACATCAGAGGTTCGCTGATGAACTGGAGGCTGAGCGGCCCGGGAAGCGGCAGAGGCGGCAAGACAAAGTCTGATGCCGCGCCGAAGATACTGGACACGAGCGTGATCATCGACGGCAGGATAGCCGATATAATGAAGACGGGGTTTATCGAGGGACAGATAGTGATACCGGAATTCGTGCTCGTTGAACTCAGGCATATCGCAGATTCTTCGGATGCGCTCAAGCGAAATCGAGGCCGCAGAGGTCTGGACATACTCAACAAGATACAGAACGAATACGGTGTCGAGATCTACAACAGCACCGGGGAGAAATCGCTCGACGAGATACCCGAAGTAGACGTCAAGCTGCTGAAGCTTGCTCAGATAATGAACGGCAAGGTAGTGACGAACGATTTCAATCTCAACAAGGTGGCAGGTATAAAAGGCGTGGATGTGCTCAATATAAACGAGCTTGCGAATACGCTCAAGCCTGTGGTGCTTCCTGGTGAGGAAATGGTGCTTTCCCTTGTGAAGGAAGGCAAGGAGAACAATCAGGCCGTTGCATATCTGGATGACGGCACGATGATAGTTGTCGAGGATGGCAAACGCTTTATCGGGCAGACGATAAAAGTCATCGTGACGAGCGTGCTGCAGACTTCGGCAGGCCGTATGATATTTGCAAAGCCTGCAGGCAGCGGCAGAGGTCATCATCATGGATAGTGGAAAGGAAGTTTCAGTGATCATAGCAGCTGCGGGACAGGGCACGCGTATAGGCGGACCTGTCCCAAAGCAGTTTATGATGATCGGCGGGGAACCGATATTGATAAAGACATTGAAAGTCTTTTCGTCAATGCCTGAAGTCGATCATATTTTTATTGTAACGAATGAAGAATACACAGAGCACTGCGGAGAGCTGGTGCGTGAATACGGGATCGGCAAAGTGGAGAGGATAGTCAGAGGCGGCAGTGAACGCCAGGATTCTGTCTTCAATGCGATCAGAGCGGTGGAGGAAACGTGTCCGCAGACGGGATATGTGCTGATACACGACGGGGCAAGGCCGTTCGTCACTCGCCGGACTGTGATCGGAGTCATCGAAAAGACCGTGCAAAGCGGAGCAGCGGCGGCATGCGTGCCTATGAAGGACAGCCTCAGACAGATCGGCAGCTGCGGACTTTGCGCGAAAAAAAATACAGACGCGAGCGGCATGAGCCGGAGCGTCGACAGGAGCGAATACTTCGTGGTGCAGACGCCGCAGGGGTTCAGGTTTGAATATATCAAGGAAGCCTATGAGAAGGCCTTCACGGAAGGATTTTACGGCACTGATGACGCCGTGCTGGCAGAGCGTGCCGGCTATCCGGTGTCGATAGCGGAAGGCGATTACGGCAATATAAAGATAACGACGAGAGAGGATCTGCCTATGGAATACAGGACAGGAACAGGTTTTGATGTGCACGCGTTCGCCGAGGGCAGAGATCTGGTGCTCGGCGGTGTGAAGATACCGTACGAGAAAGGGCTGGCAGGACATTCGGATGCGGACGTGCTGACTCATGCGCTGATGGATGCGCTTCTGGGGGCTGCTGCGCTGGGAGATATAGGAAAGCATTTCCCTGACACCGACGAACAGTACCGCGGCATATCGAGCATGGCGCTTTTGCAGAAAGTCGGAGGGCTGCTCGAAGAAAACTCGTATTCCGTAGTGAACGCCGACGTCACGGTAATGGCGCAGGCACCGAGGATAAGTACATACACGGAGGCGATGAGAGAAAACATCGCAGCTGTTTTGAAGCTTGATAAAAGCAGGATAAATATAAAGGGAACGACTACTGAACGTCTCGGTTTCGTAGGGCGAAAAGAAGGGATCGCGGCTGAAGCGGTATGTTCCATATGCAGATAAGGAGAAAGAACCGATGAAATTATCAAAGATGCATTTAAAGACACTCAGGGAAGTTCCAAATGAAGCGGAGATCCCAAGCCATATACTGATGCTGAGATCGGGAATGATCAGGAAACTGGCGTCAGGCGTTTACGGCTTCATGCCGCTCGGATGGAGGACGCTGAGAAAGATCGAAGGAATAATCAGAGAAGAGATGGACGCTGCAGGAGGACAGGAGATACATATGTCTGCTATCCAGCCGTCTGAGCTCTGGGAGGAATCCGGCAGATGGTACGCATACGGACCTGAGCTCTGGAGAATAAAGGACAGACACGGACGCGAATTCTGTCTCGGACCTACGCATGAGGAGATATTCACAGACATAGTGAGGACGGACATCAACTCCTACAGACAGCTGCCGATGAACCTTTACCAGATCCAGACGAAGTACAGAGACGAGGCGAGACCAAGATTCGGACTGATGAGAAGCAGAGAGTTCATCATGAAAGATGCGTATTCGTTCGACCGCGACCAGGAAGGTCTTGACAAGAGTTATCAGGACATGTACGAAGCATATGAGAAGATCTTCACGAGGTGCGGACTTTACTTCAGGCCTGTAGAGGCTGACACCGGTGCTATAGGCGGCAGCAATTCGCATGAGTTCACAGCGATTTCGGAAGTGGGCGAGAGCGAGATCGCATACTGTGAGAAATGTTCCATGGCTGCTACCGTGGAAAGGGCAGAGTGTGTGGATGCAAAGGCTCAGGACGACGTCGAGATGCTTCCCATGGAGGAAGTGCACACTCCCGGAACCAAGACGATCGAGGAGGTCGCGGATTTTCTCGGACTGGACAAGAAACAGACGATAAAAGCGCTGCTTTTCGTGACATATGACAATGACGGCAACGAGAACGGATACGTTGCAGCATTCGTAAGAGGCGACAGAGAGCTGAACATGACGAAGCTCGTGAACGCCCTCGATATCCCGGAACATGCCATCGAATTTGCAGATGAAGAGAAGATGTCGGCGGCTACGGGCTGTGTCGGCGGATTCACAGGTCCTACGGCACTGCACGACTGCAGGATCGTTGTGGACAGTGAGCTTCCGGGGCTCAAAAACCTGTGCGCAGGCGCATGCAGGGAGGATCACCATCTGATCAATGTCAACTACGGCAGAGATTATGAGGGCGACATCGTTACGGACATCAAAGTGCTGGCGGCAGGAGATGCGTGCCCTGTATGCGGTGCGCCTGTCAAGCATGCGAGAGGTATCGAGGTTGGCCAGGTGTTCAAGCTCGGGATCAAGTACAGCGAAGCGATGAAAGCTTATTATAAAGACGAAAACATGAAGGATCATCCGATCGTGATGGGATGCTACGGTATCGGCGTGACGAGAACGATGGCAGCTATCATAGAGCAGCATCACGATGACAATGGTATCGTATGGCCGATCGCAGTAGCGCCTTATCACGTGATAATAACTGTCATGAAGCCTGACGATGAGGTTCAGGCAAAGGTCGCAGATCAGATATACAGCGAGCTGACAGCGGCAGGCGTCGAAGTGATGCTGGATGACAGAAAAGAGCGTCCGGGCGTCAAGTTCAAAGATGCGGATCTGCTGGGCATCCCTGTCAGGATCACAGTCGGCAGAGGCGCAGCAGACGGAATGATCGAGTACAAGATGAGACGTGACGCAGACAAGGAAGAGATGTCTGCAGCCGAAGGGATCAAAAAAGCTATCGACGTCATCAATGCAGAAAAATAGAAGAGACAATAAAGGAAATCATTACGGAGCAGCGATATAGATGTGCAGTGAAAACCATGAAAAAACGAACAGCATAAAAAAATATGCAATCCTTTTCTGGGAGTTCTTCAAGGTGGGGATCTTTACGATCGGCGGCGGCATCGCTATGATACCGCAGATACAGCAGGTCGTGGTCGAAGATAAAAAATGGATATCCGAGGAAGACATGCTCGACTGCATCGCAGTCGCGCAGTCGCTTCCGGGCGTCGTGGCGATAAACAGCGCTACGTATATTGGCAACAGGATGTATGGCGTAAAGGGCGCGCTTGCGGCGACTCTGGGAGTAGTCGCACCGTCGTTCATCATAATAATAGTCGTGGTGTCGTTTCTCGGTGCGATCGGAGAGAATTCGTATATACTCGGTGCGTTCACAGGCATAAAAGCTGCGGTGTGCGGCCTGATACTGGTCACGGCTGTAAAGCTCGCGAAGCAGAGCCTGACGAACGTGTTCCAGTGGATCCTCGCGGCGGCGGCGTTCGCAGCGATCGCGGCATTCGGCATCACTGCAGTGTGGGTGGTACTTGGCGGCGCGGTGCTCGGGATCATATACAACAGTGTGAAGATGAGGAGGCGGTAAAATGATGTATCTCAATATTTTCGCCATGTTCTTCAGGATCGGACTGTTCAGCTTCGGCGGCGGTCTGGCTATGCTGCCGCTGATATTTCAGAGCGTGCAGGACTTCGGTATCATGTCGTCTCAGGAGTTTTCGGATCTGGTGGCGCTGTCTCAGGTGACGCCGGGGCCGGTGGCTGTAAATGCTGCGACTTATGTCGGATTCAACTATTCGGGAGTCCCGGGGGCGCTGGTCGCCACGCTCGGCGTGTGTCTGCCGTCGTTCGTGATAATGCTGATAGTGATGAATTTCATAGACAGATTCAATGACGGCAAGGGGGTTCAGGGAGCGTTCATAGGGATAAGACCGGTGACTGTCGGGCTTATCGCAGCAGCAGCGATATTTGTCAGTGAAACGGTCCTGGTGAACGGTCCGCTGATATCAAAGGAGCTGTTTACCGGCGGCCTGGATTATTTCAATCTGATACCGCTGGCGATATTTGCGGCAAGCGTAATGCTCGTTGGCGTGTTCAAAATGCGCCCGATACGAGTGATGATAATAATGGGGATAGCCGGTGCACTGCTGTGTCATTAGTGACGGCGGTCCGGCGATGACCGTACGCTCGCAGTCAAAGTGGACGGAACGGGAATAAATGCAGACAGTGCACTGCTGCACTGCCGTGATGCTGAGAGGAGCGTTGTTATGTGGACAGGAGGAGTACGAGTAATGATTCTCGATGATGAAAACAGGATGCTGATGGTAAAGCAGCACCACGAGGATCACGATATATGGATGGTGCCGGGCGGCGGCATAGAGGCAGGAGAGAATGCAGCTGAAGCGGCAGTCCGGGAAGTGAGGGAAGAGACCGGACTGGAGATCGAGACGGGGCCTCTCGTCTGGCATGTCGAGGAGGTTTCCGACCGGGGACAGAGGTTCGTCAACTTTTTTCTCGGAAAGGTGACCGGAGGGACGCTCGGGCTCGGCGAAGATCCGGAATTCGATGCAGGACACCAGGTGCTCAGGGAAGTGCGTTTTGTATCACGCGAAGAGATGCAGGGCATCCCGAGAGTGTATCCGGAATATCTGAGAGATGAGTTCTGGAAAGCGCTGGAGTGCGGCGCGTTCGGGTCTTATGGCAATGGCGGCGGAAGCGCCGGCGATACATATGCGTACGATCCGTTCAGGATAAGGTGAAAACGGCTGACTGCAGACCTTTGCAGGAGCTGTCAAAAGGAGGAACATAAAATGAAATACGTAAAAATCGAAATGGAAGACGGCGGTATCATGAAGGGCGAGCTTTACCCTGAGATCGCGCCTAAGACAGTTGAGAACTTTGTTAAACTCGTAGAAGAAGGTTTTTATGACGGACTTATTTTCCACAGAGTGATTCCGGGATTCATGATCCAGGGCGGCTGTCCTGACGGAACAGGCATGGGCGGCCCGGGCTACTGCATCCCGGGTGAATTCACAGCTAACGGGTTCAAAAACGACCTCAAACATGAAAGAGGCGTGCTTTCCATGGCGAGAGCGATGAACCCGGATTCGGCAGGTTCGCAGTTCTTTATCATGGTGCAGGACTCGCCGCATCTCGACGGTCAGTACGCGTCATTCGGCAAGATCGTCGAAGGAATGGATGTAGCTGACGGCATCGTAAACCAGGACAGAAACAGAGCTGACAAGCCGCTCACCCCGCAGATCATGAAAAAAGTAACGATCGTTGAGGAATAATAGCCGGACGAAATCAAAATGAAACACAAAACGTATGCATATTATCTGGTGACAGGGGTGCATACGTTTTGCATTATCAAAAGGGGCTGCAGCATTAACGATTTACGATCATAAATCGCTAATGCTGCAGCCCTGAAAAGATCTTAGGCAGTGAGTGCCGGCGGGCATTGCCGGCCGGGTCGGAGGCAGCTGTTGATTGCAGGCGTTACCGGCTAGATTGGAGGCAGCCGTTGTGTAGGATTTCTCTCCTTTGAAAATTATTGCACAACCGACCTCTCAGCTGTGCATTTTTCCGTGAATTCTTTTTTCTATTACACAAGAATATGGATGATTTTTACATAAAAACCGCATTTTCATGCGATTTTAGTACATTTTAGACGATTTCACACAAAACCATGTGTAATATTTTTTTGAAGGATATCATTTCTGCACATATTCGAGCGAGGTTGTGCAATAATTTTTCCGATAGATAAAATATTACACAAATATCATCCGGAACAGACTCTGATCATAAA
>CAKQIZ010000088.1 GCA_934247125.1 uncultured Clostridia bacterium | reverse complement strand
GATCTGCTACCATGGAGTCCTTGATGAAGGATGCATAGTCTTTCAGGAAAAGCACCCTGCCGTATCTGTCACCGATCATGAAATGATCGCGCTCGTTTTCAAAACAGTCCGGACAGATATAGTCGCGGAAGTCGTGACCTTTCCTCATCCTGTCCTTGAAATCGAACTGAAACGACGTCTCTTCACCCGCTCTGTAAAAATCATATATGATACGCAGGCGCTCCTTTGGGTCGAGCTCTGTGCAGTCTGATCCCATCTGGGAAAAATGTGCCATGAGCTCTGCTCCTGCACGTCTGAAATATATCCTCGCCTCTTCTATGTCTTTTCTCGTCACAGTTATGGTGATATATTTTTCCTGTACTATGGAATTCGCATCTGCTGCCTTTCCGGAAAGCATGTCGTCATACTCTTTTCTGTACACATCAAGGCTGTCCCCCTTCATTCCTATCAGGACTTTCCTCTTGAAGTCTGCTCTGTTAAGCCTGCGGTTGTTGATCGTGAGCTTCGTAACCGCAGTGCTGTCAAGTGCATTGAGGATCTCTGAATACCCGAGGAACATCGCCTTTTTATCTTCGGCAGACGCCACATAATAGTTGATGTCCTCGAATCTGAATGTCTTGCTGAATTTGTTCTTTCCCACCTGGAATATCCCGTCCGGATATACGCTCTGCACCGGTATGATGTCCTGCACGTTTTTCGGCAGTGTGAACCTTTCCCTGTCCTGTTTAAGCGTTCTGTTCAGTGTCTTTATCATATTTTCTCCTTCTTCATCTGTGTCTTTTCTTCTTAGCTCTTTCCTGCTGCTTCTGTGCTTCCGTCATGATCCGGCAGTACATATTGGTGTTTCCGAATGTCAAATGTTTTGGCATCAGTATCTCCGACTTCACCCATGCTGCTATGAACTTTTCTGCGCTCATCCCGTTGTACTTCACGAATCCGATCATGGCGAACGGGAAAGCTGCCAGTATGCATATCCAGCTCACAGCTTCAAGCCCTAAAACGGGTCTCAGCAGAAAATATGTCCCCACCGCCACCACGCATGCCAGGGCAGAAAAAAAGAACTGTCTCAGCGACAGTCCGAAAAATACCGATTCTGTATACTCCCGGATCTCCCGGTTTATCCTTACTTCCAAGTCTATCTCCCCCTTTCCTGATCCTTATTTCTATCTTCCTTTACGACCTTGAGCTCTTTCATATCCCTGTCATACTTCATGATGCGGTCAGAAAGCACCTCGGTTTCCGATCCCATTATCTCATTCACTTCTCTTACCGTTTTGCTGAGATGCTCCGGCGGTATGCCGCTTTTGCACGGAACTATCATAAGTTCATGCGTAGAGCTCGGCAGCACATAGTAGCTGTCACCTATCACTTCTGCTATCTTTTCCTTTACATCTGGATAAAATATGGTCGCTGCCCCGTTCATCATATCTCTGCTTGAAAGAAGGAACATATCAGAGCTTTTGTCAAAACCTTCTCTTTCAGACAGAAGCGTGAGCTGAGGACTTTCCGGTAACGCAAAGCTCTTTACAACATCCTGCAGATCCTCAAATACTGCCGGATGCATCCTCGGCGTATTGCGCTCAGCGTCCTCGAATATCTTCTCAGGATCATACCCATACTCTGCTGCAAGGCTGTTTGTGATCGGGATGCTCCCCTCTTTGCTCACAGCTATGCTGTATATTTTGGCAAACCCGCATTCAGCCAGCGAATACTTCATCTCCGAAAGCCTGCCTCTGTTTCTCTTCACATCAGCGATCCTGTAAAAGATACAATCTTTGATATCCTCATACTGAAGGGAGAGCAGGTCCATGCAGGGCTGATCCTCCCATGCCTTGCAGAACGCATCTGCTGCAGCTGGTGCAAGCTCCTCGACCGGTCTGCCGCTTTGATAAAGATCATACGCATCATCGATATATATGACCGGAGATCCTCCGGGTCCTTCTCTTGAGATCATGATCCCGTGCATCATGACATCATTGTTTTTTCTTGCCTCTTTTATGACCAGCTCTCCTTCTGTCAGGATGCTTTCAGGCAGGTTTTCTTCGATCTTTTTTCTCATGCTTTCATAAAATTCATTTTTCTCCATCTCATCTTCCTTTCCGGCTTAAAGCCCTATCGTTTCCCATTTGCACAGTTTCTATATCAATAACGTAAAGTAAAACATATGAACCACCTCCTGACTTTTGGGTAAAATAAAACAGCAGCCGTTTTTTTCGACTACTGTTTTATTCGATGTAATCGTTATTCAGTTTTTTAATGTCTGAGACAGCCTATCGGAACGACGCAAACTCCATCTTTCCTGCGATATGCATAACCACCTACCCCTGTAAGCACCATGAGGAATGATGGTGCTTTCATTTTATCAGTATCGATTTTCGATTCCATTTTCTTTAGACTTTGAGCACCCTCTTCTATTAGTTTATCTCCACCCAGTTTTATTTCAATGAGACCATACTGTCCATTTCTCAGATGTATAACAGCATCACATTCCTGTCCATCTTTATCTCGGTAATGATAGACCTGTCCATCCAGTGCATCAGCAAAAACACGCAGATCTCTGATGCATAATGTTTCAAAAATAAATCCGAATGTATTCAGATCATTTATCAGATCATTTGGACCTATTCCCAGTGCTGCAGCTGCAATGGAAGGATCTACATAGTAACGTGTATCTGATGAACGGATAGCCGTCTTGGAGCGCAGATTAGGATTCCATGCAGGCATGTCTTCTACGACAAAGATCTTACGCAGTGCATTCAGATAGGTGGCAACTGTTTCCTGGCTCATAGATTCTTCATCATTTGCTGAAACATCCCTGGCAAGAACCGTATTGGGCACCTGACTGCCCTGATTCCTTGCATATGACCGCATAAGCCTGCGAACCTTTTCTGCATTCTTCTGTATATTGTCAGCTCTGTTGATATCGGAACGGATAACTGCATCATAGTAGTCTCTTGCCTGATCCAGTGCAATGTCATCACGCATATCGATCGCCTGCGGCCAGCCTCCGCGACATGCAAGGAATGCCAGGCGATCGATGGTCATATCAGATTCTCCGTCAACTGTATTTTTCTCAAACAGATCTTTCAAGCTGACATCGCCGGTAGAGTCTCCGGATTCATATAAACTCATTGGTCTCATAGTCAGCCATGTAAAACGCCCTGTGCCTGAATGAGTGATCTCTTTCGTATCAACCGGAACCGCAGACCCTGTTAAAAGGAACTGTCCAAGTTCTCTTCGGTGATCCACTTCAAAACGTATAGCATCCCATAATTTAGGTGCAAGCTGCCATTCATCGATAAGCCTTGGCGTTTCACCTTTCAAAAGCCTCTTAGGATTCAATTCAGACATTGAAATATTCTGTTCTTTCTTTTCAGGGTCATCCATATACAGGATACTGGCAGCAATTTGTTCTGCTGTAGTTGTCTTTCCACACCACTTAGGCCCTTCAATAAGAACAGCGCCTTTCCCCTCAAGTTTTCTTGACAGGATATCATCAGCAATTCTTTTTCTATATTCTTTCATTCACATTTCCTCACTACCACTGATTCTTATATATATTATACACAGTTTCAGGAAAAAGCACCATGTTTTTTCGTACGATTGGTGCTTTTTCAACCCTAATATTGGCTGAATTCTAACCATGTCTTTGGCGCATTTTCAATCGTAGCATTGGCAATTTGGCTCATCACAAATGTACCTAACATCAACAAGTACATAAATCTTTTTGGCGTCTTGGCATTTTATTTTTCGGCGTTTCGGTGCCATTCTAACCGTATGATTGACGGCAATTCATCCCTACGATTGGCGATTATTTGTTCCGAAGGTTGGCAATATATACTTCAATCTAATGTATATTACTTAAACAAGTTTAACCCATTCTTGTTTTCAATATATGGCAAAGGGCGCAGATCTAAGCTGAAACATATGCCTGCGCCCTTTGCCCTCAGTGTTACGAAAACATCATTTCCTTTACGATACGGTCTGCCATCTTCACTGCTCCCACCAGCACGAGCATATTGAAGATCAGTTCTCCGACATAACCCCACACCATCGCAGCCGGAGCTGCATCTGTATCCACAGCGGGCGGTGATGCAGCAAATACCGAAAAGATGATACAGGCCAGCAGTATGATCGCTCCTTCAAGGCACACTGCAGCATAGGACTTTATGAAGCTCTTTCCGATCTGCTCCGTGGGCTGTCCTGCGAAGGCCGCAAGAGGTACCGGTGCTATAGCGGTATACATATATATCTTGAAAAACCTCGCATACACGCTCATGATTATGATGAACGACAGCACTGTTATGAAAAGGCTCCCGATCAGAGTCACTGCCCACAGTGGGATACTTTCGAAAAAGCCGCAGTCTTCTATCGCTGACACCATCTCTTTGGGCAGTGTGATCTTGTCAAAGCTGCCGATCCCTGATGCCTTCATGATGGTGCTGACCATTCCCTGCACGATCTCAAAGAGCGACATCATCAGCTCCAGGCCATATGTCACCACACCTTTTGCTATGGCAAATCTTATGAAAAGTTTCAGAGCATGCTCCGGCTTTTTCACTTCCGTGAAACTGCCGCAGGTCTTCACGACTCCCACAACGAAAAAAAGGACCAGCAGTGCCAGTCCTATCGCTGTAAGTGCTCCGTGTATGTCCGTGATCACTTTCCATATCGCGCCTCCTTTGAAATCCTCCGGTGACTGCGTCAGCAGCTTCCACACCTCCTCCAGCTTATCGTTCCATGTGCTCAATGATTTCTGCAGGTTCTGCACGACCCAGTTGTCAGACACGTCACGCACCTCCTCTCATGCATCTGTTTTTCCATTTTTCATCACCTCCTCTGGTCTTCTTTATAGTGTTTTACCGTAAAAAAACCTGCTAATAGAAGTCAAGTGAATTTTTCTTAGCAGGTTTCTAATTTTATGCAAATTTTAGACAACAAAACTACTGACTATGTCAGTTCCGTTTACTATGTTGTGTACATCAATTTACGAGTAGACCTCCATCACTCGCGCATAATATATCCTTAGGAACTTATTCAAAGCAGCTATCTTGGCGACTTTCTTTGCCTTTCCTTCAGACTCCTTCTTTATCATAAAATCATATACTGCCGGATCATTTTCCGCTCTTCCATTCGCTTTGACGCAGCGCATGACTTTATAGCCGATTTTTCTTAATGTTGATGAGTCACGTTTAGTTATGCACCTGTTTGTACCGATCAGCTTTCCGGACTCATATGGTGGCGGATCTATGCCTGCATATGCTATCAGCGCCTTGCTGCTATGATACTTTCTGATATCTCCGATTTCAGCGATCAGCTTGACAGAAAGACATCTCCAACACCGCCCATGGCTCTGACAACCGGGTATTCCGGCAATGTCTTTGCTGATTCCTTCATTCGTATTAAAATAGCAAACAGAGCACTGTTGATTTCTCGAAGTGCTTTTACAGCTTCTAGTAGCAACATTCTGGTCGATGGTGCGTCAGAAGCAACTGTTGGGATACCTTCCTTTGCGAGTCTGTAGATTTGAACAGCTTTTTTCTCGCTGAACTGGTATCCCTTTTTCTTTGTCCATTTTTGATATCTTTCCACAAACTTCGATTCACTGTATTCAGTTGTCATAATGCCAGTATTCTTCTACAAAATCATACAACTTCGCCTTGCCTGAGTATTCACTTCAGCCGCTAAAACAACTCTTAAGTCCGGGCATAGTGTAATCGAGAAGATGTGTGAGATTAAGCAGTTGTTCGATTCTTGACTCCATGTAGAATCTATACTGCCTTCCAAGAAGCCTGAGTTCTGCATACACATCCTCTTGCGGATTAAATTCAGGTAAGTTGAGCAGTTTATCAACTCCGTAATTTGCAATGGCCATGGAATCCCTTTTATCCGTTTTGATTTTTCGAATGTCCTGAGAACGGTAGATTTTCATCTCATAGGTATTGATTGTCGACACAAACAATCCCTGTTCTCTAAGAAATGTTGCTGCAGACTAATTACCCTCCTCGTAAAAAAATAAGTGCAAGTTTCCAAGTATCTGGTTGATACTCTTTACTTACACTTTTATGGTACAAAAAACTCGGAAACACTCTCCGCATCGTCCATAATATCCCCTGCCGGTCATGCTATGTGCTTATTCTATATCTTCTTGCCAGACGTAATATCTGTCATATAGTCGTTTTTCATTCTTTTCCTCTTCAGAGCTCAAAGTCAATACATACACCGTTCGGCTTGGATTCAAATCTTTCCCTGCTTTAAACCCGGAAACAACAGGCCTATTGACATTAATATAATTTTTAGGTTTTGTCACATATCCCCAGTGCACTTTTCCATCACTATTGCGTATCATGACTTCCGCAAAATATATAGCTATATCCATACCGAATTTCAATGTATTCATCGATATCTTTTCCTCTGATATCTGACTGTGCAGCCATTCCGGCATGTTCTTTTTCTCTGCCGCGATCTCTTCTTCAGTCTTTTTTTCCGAAACTATTATCGTTTCATACCATCTCCACAGAGGGATCAAAGATTCGGGCGAATAATCAAAATCAATATCCACACCTGCATTATGCACATATTTCTCCAGCATCTCTATCCGATGCCCTTTTTCTTCCATATACCAGTTAAAATATATTTTTGCCTCCTCTTTCGTAAACTCAAAGAAATCGTAGTTTTTAACCGGTGGTATCATATATTCGTATTCCATAGATTGCCTCAATTCTATATACTTTTTATCGATCATATGATTGATAAAATC
>CAKQIZ010000087.1 GCA_934247125.1 uncultured Clostridia bacterium | reverse complement strand
GTGGACGTTGAAGAAGCGGTCAAGCTCGCCCTTATGGATCTTAAGTGCTCCAGAGACGAAGTTGAGGTTACGGTTTTGGAACAGCCTTCAAAAGGCTTTTTCGGTATCGGCTCAAAGCTTGCAAAAGTAAGAGTTGAGAAGAAAAAAACAGAGGAAAAGAAAGCAGCAGATGATATATATGATGAAGCAGCTGTAAATGCTGTAAAGTCTGTTTCTGAAAGTGCTGCAGAGCAGAAACCTAAAGAAAAGTTTAAAGACAGGCCTCATACTAAGGATAATAATAAAAGAAACAGAAAAAACAGAAACAGAAACGAAAAGAAATCAGTAGAACACAAGAGAGATCTCGCTGAAAGCAGCTTGAATATAGAAGTAGTAGATAAGAGCAAGCTCAAAGATGTTGAAGAACATGAAGCACTTGATTTTCTCAAGGATATAACTGAGAAAATGGGTCTTAATCTGGGATTCAGTGTCAAGACCGGAGAAGATGTTGTCTATATCGAAATGGATGGCAAGGATTCAGGCACTATCATAGGCAAGAGAGGCCAGACACTTGATTCTATACAGTATCTTACGAGTCTTGTGATAAACAAAGACAAAGATCAATATATAAAAGTTGTTATAGACGCTGAAAATTACAGAGCAAAAAGGCAGAAGACTCTTGAACAGTTAGCAAACAGGCTGGCGGCAAAGGTAGTAAAGACAGGAAAATATGTCAGACTGGAACCTATGAATCCTTATGAAAGAAAGATAATTCATGCTACTTTACAGCAGAATCCTGACGTCAACACAAGGAGCGAAGGTGAAGAGCCATACAGAAGAGTTGTAATAGAGCTTAAAAAATAACTAAAAGAGAGTCCGCAATTTTTTTGCGGGCTCTTATGATTTTACGGAGAAAACGATGGAAGATACTATTGCTGCAGTTGCGACTGCTTACGGAGAAGGCGGAATAGGTATAATAAGGATAAGCGGTGAAAAAGCGCTGAGCATACTCGAAGATGTTTTTGGGTTTGCAGGAGAGACTTCTCAGATCGTCAATCGCCGTATGACTTACGGACGTATAGTAGACAGGGAAAACGAGCAGATCATCGATGAAGTGCTTGCAGTTTACATGAAGGGACCAAAGACATATACAGCAGAGGACGTTGTAGAGATAAACTGCCACGGAAGTATGGTTTCACTCAGGAAAACCCTTGCGCTTGTTCTTCGCAAAGGTGCACGTCTCGCAGAGCCCGGTGAATTCACAAAGCGTGCTTTTTTGAACGGGCGCCTCGATCTTTCTCAGGCAGAAGCTGTCATAGATATAATAAAGGCTAAAACAGACAGAAGTTTCGATGTTGCGATGTCGCAGCTTGAAGGAGCTCTTTCACTCAGAGTGACGGAGATACGTCAGAAGCTGCTGGATCTGCTCGTGGATATAACTGTCAATATAGATTATCCTGATGAGGACATCGAAGAGCTGACATATGACAAGATAGAAGAAAATATATTGCTTATAGGCGAAATGATTGAAAAACTGCTATCTACAGCTGATACCGGACGCATGATAAGAGAGGGGATAAGGGTGGCTATCGTCGGAAAACCGAACGTCGGCAAGTCTTCTCTGATGAATTCTCTTCTAAGGGAAACACGTGCGATAGTTACTGAGATCCCGGGAACTACGAGAGATACTATCGAAGAAGCGATAAGCATCAGGAACATACCGGTCTATCTCGTAGATACTGCAGGTATCAGAGAAACATCAGATGAAGTGGAGAGACTTGGCATCGAACGTTCGAAGGCAGCATTCAATGAAGCCGATTTTATAATCTTTATAATGGACGGCAGCAGTGCTGTTTCAGATGAAGACAGAAAAATCGCCGCATATCTTGACGGCAGGAATTCAGTAGTACTGATAAATAAAAACGATCTTGAGAGAGGTTTCACTAATGATGATGTCAGAGAGCTCATAGATGATCCTGTGATAATAGAAACATCGCTTATAAAAAATGAAGGAATAGAGGAAATAGAGAACCATATAGAAAAACTCGTTTACGGCGGAGAACTGTCGCAGCATGACAGTACGATGGTAAACAATGTGAGACATATAGAACTGCTTCAGCAGAGCAGAGATTCTCTGCGCGATGCCATGGATATGACGCTTGCGAGAGAAGCACTCGATTTTATCGAGGTAGACGTGAGGAATGCATATGAACTTCTGGGTGAGATAACAGGCGAAACCGTATCAGATGATATAATCAATGAAGTTTTTGCCAGGTTCTGTCTTGGAAAGTAGTGCAGTAAGCCGGTATTAGTTATGCAGTGCGGCTTTAAATAAAAAAAGCATCGCTTTTACGATAAAAATATGGAGGCATATATTATATAATGGAAAAATTTTTGATGGGAACATATGATGTGATCGTTGTCGGCGCCGGCCATGCAGGCTGCGAAGCCGGACTTGCTGCTGCCAGGATGGGAGAGAAAACGCTGATGCTTTCCATAAATCTTGAAGCTGTTGCAATGATGGCATGCAATCCGTCTATAGGCGGCACGGGCAAAGGTCACCTTGTAAGAGAGATCGACGCACTTGGCGGAGAGATGGGAATAAATATCGATAAGACTTTTATACAGAGCAGGATGCTCAATACTGCGAAAGGCCCGGCGGTGCATTCGCTGAGAGCGCAGGCTGATAAGAATGAATATCATATCGAGATGAAAAAGACTATAGAGAAAGAAGAAAATCTTCATCTCAAGCAGGGAGAAGTGATCGATCTGATCGTTGAGGATGGAAAGGCTTGCGGAGTCGTGCTGAAGACAGGTTCGTGCTACAGGGCAAAGGCTGTCATTCTCGCTACGGGAACGTTCCTTGCCGGAAAGATATTCATAGGAGACAGCGCATACGACAGCGGACCGAATGGTCTGGCTCCATCTATGGAGCTGGCTGCAAGACTCAGGGAATACGGACTGCCGATGAGAAGATTCAAGACGGGTACGCCTGCAAGAGCTCTTGCAAAGAGTCTGGATTTTGACAAGATGACGCCGCAGTACGGCGATGAGAAAATAGTACCGTTTTCATTCATGAATGATGATCTTCAAAAGGATCAGGTAAACTGCTGGCTCACATATACGAATCAGCAGACGCATGATGTGATCAGAGCCAACTTCCACAGGTCGGCGCTGTTCGGCGGACAGATAGAAGGAGTGGGTCCGAGATACTGTCCTTCGATAGAAGACAAGGTCAACAGATTTTCTGACAAGGAAAGGCATCAGCTTTTCGTCGAGCCGGAAGGCCTCTATACTGAAGAAATGTATATACAGGGAATGTCATCGAGCCTCCCGGAAGATGTACAGCTGCAGTTTTACAAAACGATACCGGGACTTGAGAATCTTGAGATAGTAAGACCGGCATATGCCATCGAGTACGACTGCATAGATCCACTCGATCTGAAAGTATCGCTGGAGAACAAACACATAGAGAATCTCTTCTGTGCGGGACAGTTCAACGGAAGCTCCGGCTATGAAGAAGCTGCTGCTCAGGGGCTGATGGCAGGGATCAATGTAGTTTGTAAAATAAAGGAAAAAGATCCGTTCGTGCTCGATAGAAGCGAGGCTTATATTGGCGTTCTCATCGACGATCTCGTGACTAAAGGTACTAATGAACCTTACAGGATTATGACCAGCAGAGCGGAATATAGGCTGGTTCTGAGGCAAGACAATGCAGATCTGCGTTTGACGGACCGCGGATATGAGGCTGGATTAGTAAAAAAAGACAGATATGATAAGTTTTTACATAAGAAAGAAATCGTCGAACAGGAGACGGAACGACTCAGGAAAAAGACAGTCAAGCCGGAAGATGTGAACGCTTTTCTTGAGAGCAAAGGAAGCACTCCGCTGAAGAGTGCCGTATCGCTGTTTGAGCTTTTGCGAAGACCTGAGATAAAGTACGATGATACTGCTGTGATAGATGACGAACGGCCTGCGCTTTCCAGCCATCAGAAAAACATGATGGAAGTGCAGATAAAGTATGAGGGATACATCCAGAAGCAGCAGCAGAGGATAGAGAAGTTCAAACGGCTTGAGAACAAGAAGCTGCCTGTGGATATAAACTATGATCAGATAGACGGACTGAGGATCGAAGCGCGTCAGAAGCTGAACGATTTCAGACCGCTGTCGGTAGGGCAGGCCTCCAGGATATCCGGAGTATCGCCTGCAGATATAAACGTGCTGCTTATTTACATGGAAAAGATGAGAAGGAAAAACGGCAAAAATGAGCATTAATGAAATCAGAGACATATTCGATACGCTGATCACCGGTCTTGATGAGGCCGGGATCGCGCAGCGTGTGCAGAAACTCGAGAGATATATGGACGAGATACTGGAGCTGAATCAGCATATAAACCTGACGGCTATAACGGACAGGACGGAATTTATCAGGAAGCACTATGCGGATTCGCTGCTGTGTGCGGGTCATCCTGAGTTCCGGAGCGCGCAGTCTGTCATAGATGTGGGGACCGGTGGCGGATTTCCGGGTGTACCGCTGGCGATCGTTTTTCCGGAAAAGGAGTTCGTTCTTATCGATTCGCTGAACAAGCGTATCAGGATAATCAATGATCTCTGTGCAAAGCTCGGGATAGCGAATGTCAGAGCTGTTCACGGAAGGGCAGAGGAGCTTGCGAGAAGAAAGGAAATGCGTGAATCGTTCGATCTGTGTGTTTCCAGGGCGGTCGCCAACATGAGCACTCTGTCGGAATACTGCCTGCCTTTCGTAAAGGTCGGCGGATATTTCATGGCATACAAGGGACCTGACTGTGACAGAGAGCTGGCAGAAGCAGAGAATGCAGTCAGGGCGCTGGGCGGCCGCATCGATCGTATCGAGTCACCGTCGGCAGACGGGCTTGACTTTGATCACAGGATAATAGTTATTTCAAAAGAAAAAAATACGATGTCGAAATTCCCGCGAAAAGCGGGGACTCCGTCAAAAGAGCCGATCAAATAGCGGATATCGGCTCTTTTTGTTTTATGAAAATGCTTTTACCTGCTCGGACAAGCTGTTAACATAGTTACAGGAGGGGGGCAGAGATATGTTTATAAAAAAGACGATGGAAGTGCCGGTGGAACTCATAAAAGCGAATTCGGAGCAGCCTCGAAAGAATTTTGCTGAAGAACAGCTGATAGAACTGAGGGATTCGATAAAGGAATTCGGAGTCCTGCAGCCTTTGATATTAAAGAGAGAAGTCAATGGAGATTATCTGCTGATAGCAGGGGAGCGAAGGCTGAGAGCAGCGATGATGGCCGGACTTGACAGAGTGCCGGCTGTTATAAAGGAGGCAAGCGATGAAGAGGTCAGCCTCATAGCGCTTGTCGAGAACATACAGCGTGAGAATCTGGGATACATAGAAGAAGCGAAAGCGTACAAGAATATCATGGAAAAATATGGGATGAGCCAGCTTGCGCTTTCCGAAAAACTCGGCAAGAATCAGTCTACTATTTCCAATAAGATACGACTGCTGTCGCTGCCAAAGGATATACAGGACATACTTGTTGAAAACAAGCTGACTGAGCGGCACGCCAGAGCTTTGCTCAAGATCGAAGATGATCAGATGAGGAGAGTAGTGATAGGAAAAGTGCTGAAGCATGGATTCAACGTCAAGCAGACTGAAAAACTGGTCGATGATTATATAGCGCAGCAGGAAAGCCGGGAGCGCGAACGAAACAAGATATGCCATATCAGCTATAAACTTTACATCAATACGCTGAAAAGAGCATTTAATGATATGGAGCTTGACGAAAAAGGTGCGACGTTCGTGCAGGAAGACATGGGAAACGACCTGCGGATAACGATAATGATACCAAAAGAAATACAGGGAATGGTCGGATAATACCTCCTTTATGTATATTGTAAATATTGAATGATAATATTTACGCAACTGTGGAAAATCTGTCGCTGCATTGATAAGTGCAGTGTGCAGATTTTTCTAAACACAAAAATGTTTCACGTGAAACATTTTTTTTGTGTGAAGAAATCCAAAAGTTATAGTAAAAACAAAATCTATGTTATATAATATGTAAAGCAGATATACAAAATGTATCAAGGAGGAATAAATTGGGTAAAGCTATAGCTATATTTAATCAAAAAGGAGGAGTCGGAAAGACTACTACTAATATAAATCTGGCAGCATGCCTGGCTATAAAAGGTAAACGTGTTCTTATACTGGACATAGATCCGCAGGGAAATACGACAAGTGGAGTGGGAATTTCAAAGAAAGACCTTGAAATCACTACACATGAGATCCTTATCGAAGATGAATACCATCCTGAAGAGGCTATACTGCCGACAGGGATCGAAAATCTCGACATAATGCCTGCAAGCGTGCAGCTGGCAGGTGCGGAAGTCGAACTTATAGAGCTGGCAGGCCGTGAAAAGAGGCTGAAAAGGGCAATAGATATACTGAAGCCAAAATATGATTACATATTTATAGACTGTCCGCCTTCGCTCGGAATACTGACGATAAATTCGCTTACAGCTGTCGATTCAGTACTTATACCGATCCAGTGCGAGTTTTATGCGCTCGAAGGTGTCAGTCAGCTGATGAGTACTATCGATATCGTAAAGAGGAATATGAATCCGGAGCTCGAGATCCAGGGTGTTATACTGAGTATGTTTGACGGACGTACGAATCTTTCGGTCCAGGTGGTTGAAGAGGTCAAGAAATACTTCAGAGAAAAGGTATATACTACAGTGATACCGAGAAATGTAAGGCTGGCGGAAGCGCCAAGCTATGGTATGCCTGTAATACAGTATGACCCTAAATCATCAGGAGCGATAGCTTATATGGAATTTGC
>CAKQIZ010000086.1 GCA_934247125.1 uncultured Clostridia bacterium | reverse complement strand
CTAAAATACTCTCGTTTCCCATGATTATGGCACTTTCAAAAGTATCAAACTAGCCGCACTGACACTGAGCGCTTACAGTGTTCCGAGACTGACGATAGAAAAACAGACAGGAAGAGGGCACTGGTCCAGCACCAGCGTCCTCTTCCTGTCAGGAATAATCAAATCATTATTTGTTCGGACAGGTTCTTACAAGATCCGGATAAAGCTCTGGATAATATGACATTACTTCCTCTGCCCGGTTAATACACATATCATGCCAACTATAATCCGTCACAAAAATAGAATAATCATTATAGTCCGTCATGGTCGTCAGTACCTCGTCGATGTTTGCCTGATTAAGATGACTTGGAAGATTTATATCGATCGGCCACTCTGCCATTTCTTTGAGATCATTAATAAATCTTACCGCCGTCTCCGGTGTCGTTTGCTCACGCTCCATCTGCTTTGTGCCAGGGCACATCATTTTTGTCCCCATTCCGCCATGCATCGCACAATGATACGTTTTACCATTCTGCTCATCGGTGTCATCAAAGAAGAAGGATGTCGCACCATTAGTATGACCCGGAGTCAACTTAGTCCGAATACTAAAACGTCCAAGTTTAATTGGCGTATTATCATCATAGAACTTATCTACAGTGTATGGGAGAACAGGCATTGGAAAATCATCATCCTTGGTTCTTTGATGATTTTCCTCATCTTCTTTCGAAATCCAGACTTCAGCTCCAGTCATTTCTTTAAGAAGTCGTACTCCTTGAGTATGATCTCCATGATAATGGCTAAGTAAAATTTTCCTGATGTCCTCTGGTCGATTCCCTGTCTTATAGATATGATCAATAAGTAAATACAGCGTAGCCTCATATCCAGTATCGATAAGAATCAACCCGTCTCCTGTATCCAGGAGATATGCGCTTACGTCATCCTGTCCTCCGACATTCCACACATGAGGAGCCATACGGTAAACCGGCTCTGTGTACTCCCATCTTTCATTAAGATGTCCTCCACATCTTGGTTTTGGATTTTTGTACCCAAAAATCTTATTTTCGCTCATAATAATTTCTCCTATTCTATGGTGTTTTATTATATGTATTTTAAATATAGTTTCTCACCCTAAAGCTTTGTTAATGCATTTCGCTCTTATCCGTATACTGGAAAGAAGAAATTACAGCTTACTGACACCGCAATAATGGCAAGGATAATGTACGGTATTGTGAATTTTGCAACCCTCGCCGGATTATATCCCCCTGCCGCATACGTAACTGCACCTTCGCCCGATCCGGACGGAAATCCAATAGCCAGTCTACAGCCAATGTTGACTGCCAGAATCAATCCTCTCGGATCCATATCACCTGCAAGCGCAATACTTGCAGCAATCGGAATCAGCACATTGGAACAACCAGCATTTGAAATGAATGATGTCATAATGATGGTCACTGCAGTAAACGTCAGCGTAATCAAAAATGAGCTTGGGTGCTCACCCAAAAAGTGGATAATTGCGTTTCCAATAAGTTCCCCCGCACCAGAAGTACCAAGTGCAGATGCCATCGTGAGAACACCTGCCATCATCCAGATCATATCTGCCGTCATTGCTTTGACCGCATCCTGAATCGGAAAGGCACCCGTATAAAGCAGAACCAGGAGTCCGACCGATGGCGCAAGATACATAAAGTTTCCAACAAACTTATTTAAAACAAGACATGCCATGACCGAAACAAAAACAATGTATATAATCCGTTCCTTCACAGGATCCAATGGCTTTTGATCATTTACTTCCTTAATCGCCGCTTTATTGGTTTGTGTCGTTTTCGGCATCAATTTCCACGCAAACAGGCAGTAAATGGTTAATACGATCACCGGTAATGCCGTCACCTTAATCGGATCCATCATCTGAAGTAACAGATTTTCATTTTGAATAATGCCTTCATACTTCGCATTTACAGATGCAAACGTTGTGGCACCGATTCCAATCGGAACAAATCCTTTCCAGATTTGCATAATACCAAGCAATGGAAGCAGGAGGCGGCTCGGTGTAATTTCTCCAGAATCATCCAGGGTCTCCATAAATGCAAACATAATCGCTATTGTCGCTGTTGCAGGAATAAACTGAACAAATGCTGCGCCAACCAGATAAAACAGAACAATCAGCAGCATTCCTCTTTTACTTTGCTGCTCATTTAAGAAAAGTCGGATCTTCGGCACCAGTCTTGTTTTCGTAAGTGCCTGGCTCAGCGCCAGCATTGGCGCCACCAGGATAATGGTTTTATTGGCAAAGCCGCTAAAAGCAGTCTGGATATCCATCACCCCTGTAACCACCAGAAGCACACAACAGGTCATAGATATGATACCAAACTTGATTTTATTGATTACAAACATCACCGCCATGAAAATCATGATGGCAAGAACGATATATGTCTGTGACATAATTCCTCCTATGTATTCTTCATCTCCTTTTCAATCGCCCAGATCAGCCCCTTCATAAATCCTGTCGGGTAAGCAAATGTCCCCACCATTCCGCCAAAATCATTCATCGGCTTAAACGCATGATCGATAGAAATAACAGCACTACAGTCACACTGAATCAATTCCTTCATAATGGCATACATATCTGCATATCCATCCTCAGCTAAAGTTTCTTCAAATACAGGTAATGTTGAACTTACATTTCTGAAATGAACACTCAGAACGCGATTCTCGTTGCAAAGTTCCCGAATATCCGAGAAAATATCACCAAACTCTTCTCCTCCCTCCAGCCAGCACCCAACACATAATTTGACACCGAGCGCTGGAGAACCATGTACCACCTCAAATGCCTTTCGATAGCAATCCATGTTATAGATAAGAGATGGAATGCCAGCCATACATGCAATCGGAGGATCATTTGGATGAAGCGCCATCCGTATATGATTCTCTTCTGCCACCGGAATAACGCAATCCATAAAATAGTGGAAATTATCCCAAATCTCCTCTTCTGTATATGTACGATTTTCCACGTTCGGACGTGCTAAAATTTCATTTGCATCACAGTAAGCAGAGATTCCTCCCCGTGTATATTTTCCAACCCTATGATCTGTTCGTAGAATTCCATTTGGCTGCCAAGCCACAGAAGTAAATGGAATATTCGCCTTTGCAAAAACCTCCAACATACGAGTAAATTTATCGATTTCCTCATCACGATTCGGCAGATTTAGATGAATCGCTTTATTCTTCTGAAGAGAACCAATCGACGCATCTGAAATTTTAAGATGAAATGCCGAAAGACGTTCTTTTACCTTCATGATGTTATCGTACCCATCAGCACACAATACCTCAGACTCTTTCAGTGCAAGGCTGACATACTCTATACCCATCTGTTCAATAAAACGAAACGTATCATCTGTATCTATGGTTCTCACCGGAACCTGTGGTTTTAATCCCATAATTATATCCTCCTATAAACTTTATGCTGTTTCTATACGCAAGCAGCAGAACTTTATCCATAAACCGGGAAAAAGAAATTAGCCGCCAGCACCATGGATACTGTGCCCACCAGCAGGAACGGAATCGTAAACTTCAGTGTTTCGCCAATCTTATACTGACCTGCAGCAAAGGCAATACCACATGCTGGTGATCCAGAAGGAAATGCGATGGCATATCCAGAACAGCAGGAAACAATCAAAACGACGCCTCGAGGATCCATGCCTCCTGCAATCGCCGTAGATGCAGCAATCGGAATGAGGATATTAGAGGTTGCAGAATTTGACATAAATGTTGTCATCAAAACAGTTGCGATTGCAAAAACAGTCAGTACGGCTATGCCACTTGGATTACCACCAAGAATGCGAATGATCAGATTGCCAATGGCATCACCTGCACCTGTTTTACCCATCGCATCCGCCATTACCAGAACACCTGCCAGCATCCACGTAGAATCACCGGTAACAGCCTTTGTTACTTCCTTTGTACTCATCGCACCCGTCCATGCCAGAATCAATGCTCCAAGAATCGGGATCCCATACATATAATCACCCAGGAGTTTATTAAAGAACAGAGAGAACATAACAAGTACAAATATAATATAAATGATGGCTTCATCTCTCTTTGGAATCGCTGCCTGTTCTTTTGTTTCCTTTAAATTCTCCTGTGCGATCTGACGATTCGGCATCAGCTTGTAAGCCACCATGCAGTAAATCAAGGTCAGAACACATGGGATAATAGACACTTTAAACTTATCAAATACGCCAAGAAGCTGATCTGCTGATGCTCCGAGTCCTTCATATCTTGCATTGAGATTTGCGAAGGAGGTAGCTCCCATTCCAATCGGAAGTTTCGTTCCCCAGACAGAAATAATGCCAAGTACAGGAAGAAGCATTCGTGAAGGAGTAATATCCCCTGTATCACTTAAAGAAAGCAGAAACATGATCATAATCGTCATGTTTCCAGTTGTTGGAAGGAACTGTGCGAAAATAATCGCAAGGCCAAAAAATATAACAAGCAATACGATTCCTTTTTTGGACTCCATTGTCGCAATGTTCTCACGTATCTTTTTGAGAAGCGTTGTTTTCCCAAATGCCGCGCTCATTACAAACATTCCGGCAACAAGAATTACGTTTTTGTTGCAAAGGCCACCAAACGCTGTAGGCAAGTCAAAAATACCCGTGAAGAATAAAAGCAAACAGCAGGTCATGGTTGTCAGCCCAAATGGAACTTTATGAAGAAAAAAAGAAATAATCATAAAGACCGTAATAAGTAGTACAATTGTCAACTGGTTCATAATAGCCCCCTTATTTATTTACGGATAAACCGCTTTTTGTATAAACTCACTTTACACAAATCACACAATTTCATCTATTGACAGACCAGCTTAATCCACATATTTTTTTCTTCCACAAGTGCAAAAATGCATTTTTTGACATATAATAATTTCAGATATCGTTCAAATCGTTCATACCGTTCATTTCAACCAACGCTATATAAGGAGGAAAACAGTTCATGGCAAAAGTTGCAATTCTCTTACCAGATTCCGCTCTACTGGAAAGCGCTGTACAGGCTGCCGCTGAAAATCATCTGGATATCTCTACCGTCTCCACTGCCACAGATCAATCACTTAAACAATTGCTTTCTGTAATCACGGAACAAATCAATCCATCCATTATCATCGCTCGTGGCGGACAGGCAAAAAATATACGTAATATCTCCTCTCTTCCCATAGTAGAAATAAAAATCACACCTTATGAAGTATTTCTAATGCTTAATGAAGCCAAAAAGCTGACTGACATCGAAAATCCACTGATTTATGTCACTGGTCCTGACAACATGTTCGAGATGGTCAGTATCTCATCGCTTCAGAAAATTCTGGATATTCGTTTACGCTTCTGTCTCTTTGATTCACCAGAAGAAATGCTGCAAGTAGCAGAGGATATCTGTGAACAACATCCAGATGTTGTAATTGGTGGAAAAACCATAACAGACCATTGCCGTAAACACAGTATTCCTACCCTGCGCACATTTTCAGGTCCTGAAAGCATGCACGAAGCCTGCCGTATTGCAAAGCTCCTGAGCGATGCTCTTGATAATGAAAAAAAGCATGCTGCCAGCCTTTCGATGTTTATCGACGAGATTTCAAGTGGTGTAATTCACATTGACGAGACTGGAAAAATCTTACGTGTCAACCAGTTTATAACACATCTATTTCACACGAAAGAAAGTCTGCTTTTGGGAGAGCAGATTCATCGCTTTATCCCTGACATCACACTCGATCTTATTAAGCAAATCTACACAAAAAAGGGTGGGATTCACGGTTTGAATATTCGAATAAATGAGGGTGACTTCTTCATTAATATGAATCCGGTGATCGTGGACGACTGCGTCAGTAGCATAATCATTAACTTTTTTGAAGGTATTTCCAACCATTCTGTCGCTCTTGAGCAAAACAAAAATGAACTCATTCGACGTGGATACATGGCCAAAGCAACTTTCAATACCATGATCAGTCGTTCTGCAACGATACAAGATGTCATTCGTAAAGGTAAATTATATTCTGCATATCTTATGCCTATTCTATTAATCGGCGAACATGGCACAGAAAAACAGCATATTGCAGAATGCATTCATAATGCCGGACCTTATAAGAACTATCCATTTATAAGAATTAACTGCAGTGGTTATAATCAGGATGCGCTTAATCAGATTTTAGATTCCGGACTTGAAAGTTTTGAAGATTTCCGTCTATTACGTAATACTCCATGCACCATTTATCTAAACGAAGTATCCGCCCTCTCACGCCAGGCACAGCAACGCCTATATGCTTTGGTCTGCAATAGTCGAACAGTTATGGATCCGGCTGGATTATCTATCGGCTCTAACCAGATTCGATGGATAATTACAAACAGTGAAGATCTCTCTTCTTTGGTGGCGAATGGTCAATTCCTGCCAGAAACCTACTATGCAATTTCCAAAATTTCGCTCCACGTCCCGCCACTCCGTGAACGCAAAGCGGATATTATGGGTTTTGTAGATTTCGCTCTTAGCAAACTGGAAAAACGGTATGGACGCTATGTTAAAATCACACAGGATGCTCAGAATTTTCTGACACAATATGACTGGCCTGGAAACCTTCCGGAAATTGAAACTGTCATTTCCAGAGTTTATGCAAATTCCGAGTCTTATTATCTTAATGCCACGGATATAGAAGCTTATATCGACAAGAATCTTCACCTTTCTTCTGTTCGCACTCCTGATTCCAGCATAAGCCAGGAACCGGTTCCTGAAAAAAAAGCGAACATTATCTCTGCACTCCATACATACCACGGCAACAGAAAGCTCGCAGCTTCTCATCTCGGTATCAGTGTCTCCACATTATGGCGTCAGATGAAAGCCTATAAGATTTCGAAAAACGAAGGAAAGTAATCTGATTGAAATCAGGAAACTACATTTTTCCGTTGACAGTACGTTGACAAAACCGAAAAATGGGCAAAAAAAGAGAGGGACTCGCAAATTGCGAATCCCTCTTATTTTCTCTTAAAAGCCTTGAAATTCCTTAGAATTTGCCAGCCTTTGCAGCCTCAGCAACCGCTACGGCAACGGATACAGTAGCGCCAACCATAGGGTTGTTGCCCAATTTTTGTCT
>CAKQIZ010000085.1 GCA_934247125.1 uncultured Clostridia bacterium | reverse complement strand
AATACCAGTACAGCGGCACGCTGACCGACGGATTCTATCTGGCACATCTGATCAAGGACGGCATCACCAGCGGCTATTCCATTCCGCCGGATCTTGCCGCCGCCATCGACGAGGATGGGCTGATGTGGCTGAACGTATACCACGAAAACAGCCTTGGCGAATTTGACTTTACGCAGGGCTCCGGATGGATGTATTCGGTGAACGGGCAGTATGTCGGAAGAAGCATGTCCGAGGTGTTCCCGCAGGACGGCGACGTGGTGCGGCTGCGCTACACGCTGGCCTACGGTAAGGACGTCGGCCTCGGAATGGACGGAGAAAACTATTACAAGGAATGGTGAGCGGGCTTGCCGCGGCACAGAAAGGGTTGGATATAAATGAACGCACAGGCTGAAAGAATTCTGAACGAAGTTGGCAAGGTTATCGTCGGCAAGGACGACGTCATCGCGCGCACGCTGATGGCGATCCTGTCCCGCGGACACATTCTGCTGGAGGACGTGCCGGGCGTGGGCAAGACCACGCTGGCGCTGGCATTCAGCCGCGCAATGGGCATCGACTACCGGCGCATTCAGTTTACCTCCGATATGGTGCCCTCCGACATCATCGGCTTTTCCGTATACGACAAGGCGAGCGGCGCGCTCCAGTACAAGCCGGGCGCAGTAATGTGCAACCTGCTGCTGGCGGACGAAATCAACCGCACGTCCAGCAAGACGCAATCGGCGCTGCTGGAGGTGATGGAGGAACGGCAGGTGACCATCGACGGCGTGACGCACCCCGTGCCCGATCCGTTCACGGTCATCGCGACGCAGAACCCGGTGGGCACGGCGGGCACGCAGCTGCTGCCGCAGGCGCAGCTCGACCGATTCATGATCCGTATGCAGATCGGCCGCCCTGACTTTGCCAGCCTGGTAAACATTCTGACCGACCGCCGCTCCAGCAACCCGCTGGACAGCGTGGAGCGCGTGACCGACGCCGACGGCATCCGCGAGATGCAGAAGAACGTATCTGAGGTGGGCGCGGATCGCGCCATCGTGGAATACATTTCCCATCTC
The DNA here is from genome assembly GCA_934247125.1 of uncultured Clostridia bacterium. Taxonomy (GTDB): domain Bacteria; phylum Bacillota; class Clostridia; order Peptostreptococcales; family Anaerovoracaceae; genus Lentihominibacter. Next base: position 6,221 of record CAKQIZ010000085.1, on the reverse strand, counting down.
TCCGAGGCGACGCACGAGCACGCGGCGGTGCTGCTGGGCGTCAGCCCGCGCGGATCGCTGGCCGTGCTGAAAATGGCGCAGGCGCGCGCCTATGTTCAGGGACGCGATTTTGTGATTCCCGAAGACGTGATGGACGTATTTGGCGACGTATGCGGGCACAGACTGGTGCTGCAGGCGAAATCCCGAATGGAGCAGATCACGCCGGAAACCGTCGTTCGCGACGTACTCGACCGGGTGCCGACGCCCATGGCAGGTGAATAAGAGATGCGCTCGAAACGCCTGACAACCCTGACGGCGCTGCTGGCCGTATTGATCTGCTGGATACTGACGAAGCGCAATTTATACGCGGCGCTGCTGCTGAGCATGGCGGCAGCAGCCGTGCTTTCGCTGATATTGCTGCTGTGCGCCGCGGCGAAGCCACGAATCTACATTGAAGCGCCCGAAACCTGCGCGAAGAACCGCGCGTTTACCGTGCGCATTCAGATTCGCGGCAGAGCCTTTATCGGCGCGATGCGCCTGCGCGCGCGTGGGCGCGTACTGAACCTGCTGACGGGCGAGGAACAGAAGCTGGACGGGCTTGAAGCCTCCGCCTGCCGCGGCGGCGCGGAGATCGCCTTTCAGGCCGTCAGCCCAAGCTGCGGCAAGCTGCGCATCGAGATCGAGCAGCTGCGCATCGTTGACCCGATCGGCCTGTTTTCCAAGCGGGCGCGGATCGGCGCGGACGGCGCGGCGCTGATTCTTCCGGAAACCTTTCCCGTGGACATCGAACTGCGCACGCCCGACCTTCCCGATATTGAGAGCGACCGCTATTCGCCGGTGCGCGCCGGAGACGATCCGAGCGAGCTATTCGGACTGCGCGATTACCACGAGGGCGACCCGCTGCGCAGCATTCACTGGAAGCTGAGCGAAAAGTACGACCGCATGGTGGTGCGCGAGGCTTCGCTGCCGGTGGCGCACTCCGTTATGCTGATGCTGGACAACTGCCCCACGGAGGACGTGCTCCCCACGGCGGCCGCCGCTGCCTGCGAGGCGCTGATCAGCGTTTCACAATCGCTGGCGGATCAATCGATTTCGCACCAGATCGCATGGGTGGACCGCGAAACGGAGCTGATCGTGGTCAATACGATTGCATCGGTGGATGATCTGTACGCCTGTCAGGGGCTGCTGCTCTCCGCGCGGGTGATGCGCGATGAAAGCGGCATGGTGGCGCGCATGCTGGAGCAGGAGCAGCTGGAATACAGTCACATGCTGGTGTTTGCCGCGCGGGAGCCGAAGGGCTTTGGCGCGCTTCCCGGAAATACGACGCTGCTGCTGCCGGAGGAAAACCCCGCGCACGGCCTCAGCTGTCTTAAAGAGGGGCTTACGCAATTACTGATCTGAGGTACCGGATTATATGAATACGCTTCAAATTCTTCCATTGGAAAATTCGCGCGGAGGATCGCGTTCCTCCGCTGCTGCCGCACTGGCTGCCGCGCTGCTGTTTACCGGCATGAGCGGCTGCCTGTTTGGCATTTTTGGAGCGGCACGGCTTCTGTGGGTGATTGCGGCCGGGCTGATTACGATTCTTCTGTACTGCCTGCTCGGCAGGGCGCGCTACGGTCATGCCGCGCTGCTGGGCGCGGTACTCGCCGGCTTTGCCGTATGCATGCTGTTTTTCGATCTGGGCGGCGGACTGTGCGCCATGCTGAACCGCATTTCCGATACGATTGGGGCGCGGCTGGCGCGGAATATGATACGCCTTGCCGAAAACGAGGCCGCGCTGCCCATGGCGGAGGTGTTTGCCGCCGTGCTGATCGCGCTGGCCTGCGTATGGATCGTGCAGAGCGAGAGCGCGTTCATCGCATGGGTGATCGGCGCGATTCTGCTGGCGCTTGAAATCTGCCTGCAGCTTGCGGGCAATGAAATCTGGATTTGCGTTTACCTGCTCGCGCTATTGCAGCTGCGGCTTCCCGCGAACGGCGACAGCCGGTTTGCCGGCGTGCGGCTGCTGGCGTGGATCAGCATGCTCGCGGTGTGCGGCGCGGTGCTTTTCGGCGGCGCAATGCTGCTGAAGGATCAGGATTTTCCGATCATCGACGCGCTGAACGAAAAGGTTGCCGAAACCGTGGAGGACGTTCGCTACGGCGAAAAGACCTCCACCCGACTGCCTGAGGGCAAATTTTCCGGCCTCGGCAGCATGATTGAAACCGGCCAGCCGATGCTGGAGGTCACGATGAGCGAGCCGGAATCGCTGTATCTGCGCGGCTTCATCGGATCGGAATACACTTCAAGCGGCTGGAACGAGGCGGATCCCGCTTCGCTTTCGGACGGTGCGGCGCTGTTTTACCGGCTGCACCAGAACGGATTTTATGGCACTACGCAGATCGCAAGCGCCGCTTCTGTGCTGGATGCGGAAACGGCCGCCGAGGAACCGATCACGCTGCGCATACAGCATAGCGGTGCGCCCGCCAAATATATTTACGCACCCTACGAGCTGACGGACGCGCAGGGACTGCTCAGCATGGACGAGATCGGCGATATTCGGCTGCGCTACGACGGCTTTCAGGGACTGGACGCCTACACGCTGAGTTCGAAAACCAATCAGGTGAAGCGCTACGCCACGCTTTCAAGACTTCTGAAGGAAGCGGACGCGGGGCAGATCGACGAAGCGCTGAACAATTATCTGATCTGCGAGAGCTACTACAACAGCTACGTCTATTCGCACTTTCTGGATCTGCCTGAAGAAACCCGCGCGCTGATGCACGACATCTGGGGCGACGTTTCCTTTGACGGCGGCGCGCACTTGAGCTACGCCAAGGCCAAGCAGAGCATCCTTGAGTGGCTGGGTGAAAATGTGGATTACGGCGAGAGCATTTCCACAAAAAGATCCGAAAGCGATTTTCTGAAGGACTTTCTGACGGTTTCCAAGCGCGGCTACGACGTGCATTACGCGACGGCCGCGGTGGTTATGATGCGCTATTTCGGCATTCCCGCGCGCTATGTGGAGGGCTATCTGATTGCGCCCGAACAGGCGGCGGAGGCGCAGAGCGGAGAGGCGTTTACGGTGACTGAGGAAGTCGCCCACGCATGGGCGGAAATCTATCAGGACGGCATCGGCTGGATCCCCTTTGAGGTAACGCCGAAGTACATGAACCTGATGGAGCAGGAGGACGCGCTTTCCGGAACCGGCGCGGACAGCGCGCAGAACCAGACCACGCCGCCGGATTCGCCGCCGGAGAACAGTCTGGACATGACAGAGGACATCCACGAGGATCCCGAAGAGGACGACGAGGAACAGCAGCACGATTTCTTTACGCCTATCGTGCGCTGGATCGCCACGATTTCCGCTTTCCTGCTGCTTTTGATCCTGCTGGTGCATTTGCTGCGCATCTGGGCCAGGCAAATACGCAGGCGGCGCTCGCTGCGGCTCGCTGACCGGCGACAGGCGCTGAAGAACCTCTACGCGGAGCTGCACCGGCTGATGCGGCTGATCTACCGCTGGCCGGACTGCGTTATCCCGTCCAACTTTGTGGAAACGGTGCGCAGCGATCTCGGCGAGGATATGGCGATTAAATATCAGGAGATCCTGAGCATCTGCCAGACGGCCGCGTTTTCGGATCATGCCGTTTCGGAGGCAGAATATCAGGAGACCTACTACTTCGCGAAGCAGACGCGCAGGCTGATGCGGAAGCGCCTTAGCGCGGGCCAGAAGCTGAAGCTGTTCTGGAAGGGGCAGCTGTAAGCGACAAAGCGTAAGCATAAAGACTTGATACATTACAGTGCTTTTCGAAGCGCGGAAAGGAAACCGAGGAGGGAGAACCGATGGGCTGCAGCGAACATGCGAAAAGACAGAGGCAACGCGAACTGCAGTGGCAGAAGACGAAGGCCACGCCATGGCGTCCCGGTATGCCGCTGACGCCTGAGGAAGAGCAGCTGCTCCAACCCCTGCTGGAAACGGCGAAGGCGCTGGGCCAAACGCCCATTTACAAGGAAGTACCCGAAGCATGGAGAATCAAGGCACATTTCAGGACGTGGAACCTCGCCATTCAGGCGGCTGGGCTTCCGGCGCTGACCAGCGCGGAACAGGTGCAGGCGCGCGCGCTGGCGTGTGAGAAGGAAAAGTGTGAAAAAGCATTGGCCTTTGCCCATGCGCAGGGCTTCTGCGCCGCGATCATCGACACGAAGGACATCGTATTCGATTCCAGTTTTCGCAGATACTGCGCGGAGAATTTGTGCGGTCAATACGGCGTGAACCATTCCTGTCCGCCGAACTGCGGCAGTGTTTCTTCGATGGAACGCATCGTAACCGGCTACCGCAAGGCGCTGGTCGTACAGAGCCAGTGGGAGCTGCACGACTGGAACGACTTCGACGTGATCAACCGCGCGCAGCAGGCGCACACGGCGGCCATGCTGCGCGTTGTGGAGTGTATGCACCGTATCCAATCTCGCAGCAGAATGTGCGGCGTAGGTTCCTGCAATCTGTGCGAGGTCTGCACACGAACGACGGGCGAGCCCTGCCGCCACCCGGACAGGATGTTTTCCTGTCTTTCCGCATACTGCATCAACGTAAAAAAGCTCGCGGAGACAGTCGGAATGCGCTACGTATGGGGAAGCACTCAACTCTTCCTGTATGGCATGATTCTGATCGGCGGAAGATCGAAGAAATAGAGGGACATTCAACATGAACAAGTATGACATGATCCAGTTAGCACTGGACGAGGGATTCAGCGCCGCAGCGATTATCGGCATGGACAGAGTGGTCTTTGATCCCGTGTTTCGCCCGTTCTGCGCAGAAAACCTGTGCGGACAATACGGTGCGAATTATTCCTGTCCGCCCGATTGCGGAACGCCGGAGGAAATGGAGCAGCGGCTTTCCGTATACAAGGATGCACTGGTGTTTCAGAGTAAATGGAACATCACCGATTATTCTGACCGGCAGGCGATTAAGGCTGCAAAGCGCGAACACAACCAGGGAATGCTCCGTGTGATCGCGCGGCTGAAGCGGGAAGGTTATCGCGGCAAGATGGCGGGCGCGAGCTGCTGCAACCTCTGCGAGCGCTGCGCCATACTGGACGGCGAGCCCTGCCGCGATGCGGAGCGGCAGTTTTCCTGCCTGTCCGCTTACTGCATCTATGTCAAAAAGCTGACGGAAGCCTGCAATATGGAGTACACCTGCAGCGATGGAAGTTTGGCTCTGTTTGGAATGTATGCGTTTTAGGAAGCCTCCGGCGCTTGCCAGCGAATGGAAGCTGTGTTATACTGATGCGGGCAGGGAGCTTGCGCTTTTCCGCCTTTCCCTGTTGCCGTTCGGTCAGGCTCCGAACCAGCGCGATCAGACTGGCAGCGAGGTTCAGCAGCGCCGCCGCGATGGTCAGCTTGCGAGCTGTTCCGCGCGGCGGTTTTTCTCAATCTGTTTTGTATGAAGGGGAGCGACTGCAATGGCGGAAAGGAATCCGAAGGATATTAATCAGAAGCTGCGGGCCCTTACCCGCGAACAGGCGGAAGCACTCTATCAGCAGCTGAACAGCGCCTATTCCCCGGAAAATCTGCCCACAGCAGAGGATATTGCCGCGATGAAGGAATCCGATCAGGCAGAAAAGAAGCAGCAGGGCGAAGCATTGAAGAAATGAATGTCCAGACAGAGGACGATTGGGCGACTTATACGCTGAAAGAAGCGCCATTTTGGCGGGAAGGGATGTCGCCGGAGGAATACGAAATAGAGCGAGAGTACCTCGGCAGAAACTATGATCTGCTTATGAAAAATCAGTATGTTCCACTCTGGAAGCAGGGCAAACTCGGAAATGATGGCAAAATGCAAATATAGCCCCAATACGCAAAAATTCATCGATAACAAGAAAACCGAAGATCGGAGGTACAACTATGGCGGCTGAGCAAAATGTATGGAACAAGCGACCGGAGGAATGCAATTATTCCTTTGTTCAGAACCGGAACTGCGAATTCTTCCCGTGCCATGAAACAGCGCATCCTGAGAACTTTAATTGCCTGTTCTGCTATTGCCCGCTGTACGCGCTGGGCAGCGGCTGCGGCGGCAATTTCAAATGGCTGGAAAACGGCGTGAAGGATTGCAGCGGCTGTATGGTGCCGCATGGGCGTAAAAGCTATTCCTACGTTACGGAGCATTGGAACCAGATTTCGGAGATTGCCAAGAAGAACAGATAAATGGTGCGCCCGCGTTCAAGGAACCCCTTCGTTTGAACGCGGGCGCAGTTGTATATGAAAAG
>CAKQIZ010000084.1 GCA_934247125.1 uncultured Clostridia bacterium | reverse complement strand
TGAAAAAGGCTCATTCAAGGCATGTTTTATGACAAATTTTGAAATATATGTGAAATCGTTGTGCATTATTTTTTTCTCTTCACATTGATCTGCACTTTTCAAAGATCGTTTGTGTATGATTTTCGCTCATCTCTGGATCTTACACAACTCTACTTTTTGAGGTACACCTCAAGCAGATATGAATACCTCCTCAGAGCGGATTTTTAACATATTTTTGCATCCAGTAAGCTGCCTGCGTCAGTTAAAATGACCGGAAACTCCCGTACCGCTTCATTGAACAGCGCCGATTTACGGTTCGCTATGATCACTTTTTCTATCATTTCCGGACACCCGAGCGCCACTGTCAGTCACACACTTCTGCTATAGCCTGCTCATACACCTTCATGGTGTTGTCATCGAACAGGACCCATTCCACGACATCGAAGCTCTCCGTATTCTCCGCAATGAACTCCGAGACCGTTCCTACAGCGATCCTCGCCGCTTCCTTTACAGGATAATGATACACACCCGTAGATATCGACGGAAATGCGATGCGTCTGATCCCGTGTTCTGCAGCGACCTGCAGACTTCTTCGATAACATGAAGCCAGAAGCTCAGCTTCGCCGTGATCGCCGCCATGCCACACAGGTCCGACAGTATGGATCACATAACTGCACGGCAGATCATAGGCGCCGGTCAGCTTTGCATCACCGGTATCACATCCGTTGAGAGTCCTGCACTCTTCAAGCAGCTTCCTGCCCGCTGCTCTGTGGATCGCGCCATCAACCCCACCGCCGCCAAGCAATGTGCGATTTGCAGCATTTACGATAGCGTCCACGTCCTTTATCCTGGTTAGATCTCCTCTTACCGCTTTTATCATAGCTACCTCCTGTCTATACATATGAACTTTTTGCGATCTCACTTTTTAATATCGCTTTTTTCCATTATAATATAAACAAACCGCAACTCGCAATTTTTACATAAATAAATCCGAAAGGAAGGACAACATGGCACACAGACTTACTATACCGGGAACGACATACATAGGAGAAAATGCGCTGGCCGATGCGCTGGCTGACATCAGTGCACTCGGAAAACACGCTCTGATAGTTTCCGGGAACTCCATGAAAAAAGCCGGTCACCTCGAAACGCTGACCGGAATGCTCCAAAAAAACGGAGTCTCATCTACCGTATTTTCAGGCATCACAGGCGAGCCGACCGACATCATGGCGGAAAGCGGCACAGCTCTTTACCGCGAATGCGGTGCAGACTTCATCATAGGTTTCGGAGGCGGCAGCCAGCTCGACGCCGCCAAAGCGATCGCTATCCTGGCTTCAAACCCCGGCAATATTTCCGACTGCTGCGGAAAGCCGATCCACGCTCCACTGCCGCCGGTCGTCGCTATCCCGACCACAGCCGGCACAGGCTCAGAAGCGACAGACGTCACGATCATAACCGACACGGCAAACGACGTCAAAATGCTGATCAAAAACAGACTCCTGATGCCGGACATCGCAGTCGTCGACCCGATTTACAGCATGAATGCCCCCGAAAGCGTCACAGTTGCCACAGGGCTCGACGCGCTTACCCATGCCATCGAAGCGTATACATCCGCAAGGGCATTCCCGGAAAGCGACATCTTCGCGCTTTCCGCGGTCAAAAGGATATTCAGTTTCCTTCCTGCGGCTGTCGCAGACGGTACCGATAAAAACGCCCGCACTCAGATGGCAGCGGCCGCATACGAAGCAGGCATCAGCTTCTGCAATTCTTCAGTAACAGTCGTTCACGGCATGAGCCGTCCGATAGGTGCGATTTTCCACGTTCCGCACGGCATCTCGAATGCAATGCTGCTGGAGGAGTGCATGAAATACGTGGTGAGCGGTGCATATGACAGATTCGCCGAGCTCGCACGAACGATCGGCGCTGCTGACTACAGCACAGACGACAGGCAGTCTGCTGCAGCCTTCATCGATGCAGTATCCGAGATATGCAAAATCTGCAGTGTCCCGACTTTCAGGGAATACGGCATAGATGAAGGCAGCTATTTTTCTTCGGTAGAAAAAATGGCTGCTGATGCCCTTGCCAGCGGCAGCCCCGCCAACACGCGCATGCCGCTTTCAAAGGAAGACATCACCGCCATTTACAAAAACGCATGGAAATAGTATAACACCACAAACGAACACCAGTCATATACGTCAGCGCCGTCACCTGTCTGCACAAAAACGGCTCGCGAAGTACATCTCATATGATGTCCTCTCCACGAGCCGTTTCTGTTCTATGTTACTCCTGCCTGATCATTTTTTCATTTCATGCTTTTCCGGTCCCCACACTGCTCTGCTCTTTCTCAGATTCCTGTTCACTCGCTCGAGATAAGAGATGAGATCCTTGCGTTCTTCATCGGAGAAGCCTTCAAATACATGCGTCTCAACATCGCCAAACACATTCACCGAAGATTCAGCACACGCTCTGCCCTTTTCAGTCAGATATACGAGGATATATCGCTTATCATCTTCCCTGCTGCGCCTGTCGATCAGCCCGCTCTTCTCCATCCTTGCAAGCAGACTCGTTGCCGTCGCCGGTTCTATGATGCACGCCTCGGCTATATCCTTCTGTGCGGCTCCATCATGCGCTATCAGATATTCCAGCACCTTAGGCTGGCCTGCAGAAAGCTCCTGCTCTGAAAGCCTCTCAAACACCATCTTCGAAAACAGCGTGTGATTTTCCATCATCAGCTTATGATATGACATCGGTTTATCCTCCCATCAGGTGTGTCGCAGAGCACGATTGCTCGCATATGACTAAAACCTTGTCTTTCAGTATAGTAGTTAGTCTTCTACATGTCAATCCCGAAAGTCAGTCTGGTAGCCTGCAGTCTGAAAGTCAACCGCCTGCAGCCTCCGGCACTCACGACCTGTATGCATACATCATAAGCGCCGCCAGCATATGGCACGGGACGATTCGACCTGCTTCAGGAGTTTCTCTTCTGCATATTTATTCCAGAGTCCAGTTCTGGCTCTCGGCCTGGAGGTCCACCATGTGCGAATATACGCCGTTCTGCTCCATAAGCGCCTCCGGAGCCCCCTGCTCAGCAACATTGCCGTCTTTTAGCACAACGATCTTGTCCGCGCCGGAAACCGTCCTCATGCGATGTGCGATGATAAGAACAGTCTTGTCCTTTATCAGTCTGGAAAGCGCAGTCTGTATCGCAGTTTCGTTTTCCACGTCCAGGCTTGCAGTTGCCTCGTCAAGAAGTATGATCGGCGCATCTTTAAGGAAAGCTCTGGCGATCGATATCCTCTGACGCTCCCCGCCGGAAAGCTCGCATCCGTTCTCACCGATATTTGTGTTCCATTTATCCGGGAGCTTTTCTGCAAACTCCTCGACATTCGCCATCTTTGCCGCGGCTATGACTTCTGCATCCGTCGCACCGATTCTGCCGATCCTTATGTTTTCCATGATCGTATTGTCAAACAGAGTTACATCCTGAAACACGATAGAATAAAGCGACATCAGCTTTTCCGGATCTATTCGCGATATGTCCATACCGCCGACGGTTATCCTGCCCCGGTCTATATCCCAGAATCTGGCTGCAAGTCTCGAAACCGTAGTCTTGCCGCCTCCCGAAGGGCCAACGAGCGCAGTCACCTGCCCCTGCTTTGCAGTGAATGACACATCTTCAAGGACCGTTTCGCCGTTTTCGTATGCGAATCCCACATGATCGAAGACTATATCACATCCATCATTGTCCAGTGTCTCAGAGCCTGTCTGCACATCGCAGTCAAGTATCTCATTCATACGCTCTATGTTGCTGTTGGTGCCTATTATAGCTGCAAGGTTCTGAAGCGCTCCCTCGAGCGGATCATAAAGTCTCGAAACGACGAGCAGAAACATGAATAAAGTAAGTATATCGATCTCACCTTTTATCAGCAGATATGAGCCGGCAAGTGCTGTGGTCGCGATCCCCAGTCGCAGTATCAGACCTGCCGATACTACGAATACCGCAGTACCAAGCTCGGATATTATCAGCCTTGATTCCACATTTCTTATTTTCTTTTCAAGGCCGCTTATATATCTGTCATCCGCATTGTTTGCGCGCAGATCGCTCATCATCTCCATACACTCCTGTATGCCGTCTTCGCAGGTTATCTTCGCCTGCATCGATTTTCTTGAAAGATCGTGCTGGACTTTTGATGCCAGTGCCACAACAGCAAACGCTGCAGGCAGCACCCATACAGCCGCGATCCCCATACGCCAGTCAAAGAACAGTATCGATACAGCGATAAGCGTTGTCGATATTATCGACCCGATGAGTGGCGGCACATAGTGCGACTGGCTGGTTTCCAGCACAGCACAGTCATTCATTACAGCTGAAGTCAGATCAGCCAGGTCCTTCTTGCCGAAAAACGACAGCGGTATACGCCTGAGCTTTTCCGCAAGATTCACTCTTCTTATCCCAGTCTCTACGTAAGTCGCCAGAAACGTACCATCGTACTGCAGGCGCGTGAAGATCAGTATCAGCGCGACACAGATGGCACAACCGGCTGCATAGAACGTCATGCGCCCGCTTTCCAGACCGCCCTCCATCATATCCTTTACCATGAAATAAAGCAGCCCCACAGGGAACATAAATGAAATATTCTGCAGTGCACAGAATATGCTGCCCTTTATCGTATCGATCGCACCTCCTCTGGAAAGCGCGAATCGTCTTTGCAGTTTCTCTATCACAGAGCTACACCTCCTTTGCAACTTTCCACTGTACCGAACTCCTGTAGTCATCCCACATCGTGCTGAACAATCCGCCTGCAGCTTTGAGCTCCTCAAAGCTGCCGCATTCCTCGATCCTGCCGTCCCTGAGCACGAATATGCGATCCGCATTCGTTACCGTAGACAGACGATGCGCTATCACGATGACTGTCCTGCCCTCTGCCAGTCTGCTCAGCGCCGTCTGCACCCTGACTTCATTGTCAGGATCCGCAAAGGCAGTTGCCTCGTCCAGTATGATCACAGGCGAGTCCTTCAGTAAGGCACGCGCGATAACTACCCTCTGCGTTTCCCCTCCTGACAGATACACGCCTTGCGAGCCGATCACAGTATTCACACCATCCGGGAATTTTTCTATTATATCCATGCACTGTGCATCTTCGAGCACCCTGAGCACTTCTGCCTCCGAAGCCTCAGGTTTTCCCATCCTCACATTGTCCAGGATGCTCGCCTTTGCAAGACGGCTGTTCTGGAATACGAATGAAACCGTATCCATCAGCTCTGCCTTGTCGATTTCCTTCACATCTGCACCTCCTATGCGTACGACGCCGCTCTGAGGATCGAAAAATCTCGCGATCATGCTTGCCAGCGTCGATTTGCCGCCGCCTGACGGCCCTACGAATGCCACAGTCTGCCCGTCTCCGATCTTCAGAGAAATGTCAGTCAGCGCATTTTTCGTACCATCATAGCTGAAAGTAACGTTTTCGAGCACGACAGAATTGTCTGCAGGGTGCTTTGTCTTGTCAGCCTGACTGAGTGAAGGCGACTCCAGCACGCTGTCGATCCTTGCGATCGCATCTGTCACGATCATGCCGTTCTCGCTCATGAACATCATCTTGGTTAACATCAGTGATATCACCGGTGTTATTATTATGTAAAAAAGCATGTTGAGCAGGAACTCATTCGTCATGCCTCCATGTGAAAGCCAGTATCCGCCTGCGATCAGGAAGATGAATACACTGTTGATCGCCAGCGTGTAAAGAGTCATCGGTCCTCGCATCTCCTTCGTGTACGCTACCGTCCACTTTTCATAATCGTCTATCGCAGCCTTGAATTTTTTGAAGGAAAACACGGTCTGTCCGAATGTCTTCACTACCGGTATGCCTCGCACATATTCGACTGCCTCATTTGACATATCTGCCAGCGCATTCTGGTACTCTGTCATTTTTTCCTGCATGCTTCTGCCTGTCATTCTCGTCATGCATGCAAATCCCAGCGCTACGGGCAGCAGGCTGATAAGACCAAGTCTCCAGTCAAATACCGCCAGCAGTGCCAGCAGTCCGGCCGTCGTCGCTATCGCTCTGTATTTATCCGGCAGCTGATGAGCCAGATATGCTTCTGTCGCTCCTGAAGTCTCTGAAATCGTCCTTCGCAGCCTGCCGCTGCCGAACTGCTCTATTTTCCCAAGCGGCAGCGTCGCGATATGCTTCGTCATCGCTATCCTCATATTGGTCGCGATACGAAATGCCGCAAGATGCGAGCACATAAGCCCGCTGATGTATACCAGCACTGAAATAACTGCAAACAGTACCGCCATCCACCCGTAATGAGTTATATGCACTGCATCTTCGAAATGTGGTGCGACCTCGATCACTTCTTTCAGTATCCTCCACACATACCAGAACGGCAGCAGTGCGATAAGAGCACTTGCCGCAGAAAGCACCCATGAAAGATACGTCAGTATCCTGTGGCTCCCCGCATATTCGAGAAGCCTGCTAAGATTTGATTGCTTTTTCAAAAATAAAACCTCCTTACCTGCTGATCTGTTGATCTGTTGTTATTCGGAATCCTCCTCCGCTGATAACTCGCCTTGGATCGTCAACCGCCTTTAAATTAGTTTGCACTAACTATCGTATAAAAATTTATGGGTCTACTGACCCATTATTTTCAGCCATCCTGCAGTATAAAAATCATTCAGATCCTTTAGATAACGCTCGGCATATTCCTTAGGCGTATCATGTATTATCATTTCGAAATACGCATTCATCATTCCCGTGACCAGGATATGCTCAAGTCTCCTGTCTATCATCGGCGTCGGCTTACCCAGTTTTTCCAGCACGTCATAGTATTTATGTGTAGCTTCTACCTCAAGCTCTGCCATTTCATCTATAAGGAAAGCATATCGCGTGCCCTCTGCACACTGCAGCAGCATATAACAAGCTTCCCTGTGATCGTATGAGTAATCAAGGATCTCGTACATGCATCTGCCGGATGCCTTCGCCATGTTGTCGGGCTGTTCTTCCATAGGCAGGCTTTCGAATTCGTAAAGAGCTGCAGTGTATGTGTTCACTATGAATTCATACGCATCGCTGACAAGCGATTTGAAAAGTTCTTCTTTGCTTCCATAATACCCGTAAAGCGCTCCGGTCGTCACACCTGCGGACTTTGCTATGTTCCTCAGAGATGCCTCCCTGAAACCCTTTTCCATGAATTCAGCTTTTGCAGCATTATGTATGAGTTCAAGAGTCGTTTTTTCATTTTCGCCCAAAGCTCCACCTCCTTTTCACAGCCGCATAACAGTGTTATATGACTTTGCTATATTATATTTTGCACTTGTGGTTTTGTCAAGCTAACTGAAATTTTTTCTCGAAAACCTCCCTCTTCCACCTGAACGAAGCGTTCTATGCATGCTACGCGCGCTTTGCAAAAATCAAAAAGTGCACCTTTAAAATACTGCTCAAAAGATGCACTTTGTATTACCCTCTTTTATTTTGTTGTCTTAATTAAATATACTGAACAGGCTATTTTCCGGCTGCTTTGCTGTACGGCCCGCCATT
>CAKQIZ010000083.1 GCA_934247125.1 uncultured Clostridia bacterium | reverse complement strand
CGCTATGAGGTTCGTCGGCAACTACGCCCTACGTGAACTTACACCACAGACTGACGGCATGCCCGTCATACTAAAAACAGAGCCTTTGTTCCGGCTCTGTAGTCTCTCTTTATTTTTTGCGGCAAAGCCGCTTTTTTTCTTTTTTTGCAAAGCTGCAGCTGTCTGTTTTCCTGCATGAACGGATCGTCTGACACGTTCGGTCCGTATGCTGCGTGCGCTGTGATGCCGCATGTCCGGCTTCCGTCTATTTTAGTTCGAATTCGACCAGCTTGTTGAAAAGCTGTCTTCTGGATATCGAGAGGATCTCTGCGACCTTGTTCAGATCATTAGGATACCTCGACAGCAGCTCCTCTATATATATCTTCTCGGCCTTGCTCCTGTACTCCTTGAGAGATTCCGTGTAGTCTGTTTCGAAAATGTTCGTGGCAGTCCTGACAGGTCTTTCCGAAAGCATATCCGATGGCAGATACTCCTCGCGCACCTCTCCGTGCTCCGACAGCACCATGCACCTTTCCACTATGTTCTTGAGCTCTCTGACATTGCCCGGGTAATCATAATTGACGAGCAGGCTCCTTACCCTGTCGCTCATCTCGATGTTCGTCTTTTTCATATCCCTGGCGTACTTCTCCATGAAGTAATCTATGAAAAGAGGTATATCCTCCGGTCTTTCTCTTAGCGGCGGTATCTCCAGCACTATCGTACTGATCCTGTAGAACAGGTCTCCTCTGAACAGCTCTTTATCCATGTCTTCCTTGAGGTTCCTGTTAGTTGCCGTTATCAGCCTGAAATCAACTGTTATCGGTGTATTGCTCCCCATCCTGTATATCATCTTGTTCTCTATTGCTTTGAGAAGCTTTGCCTGCAGATTCATCGACACGCCGCCGATCTCGTCAAGAAACAGCGTCCCGCCGTGAGCTGCCTCGAACAGTCCGATCCTTCTCTGATTAGCTCCCGTAAACGCACCCTTTTCATGTCCGAAGAGCTCGGATTCCAGTATCGAATCAGAAAGCGCCTGACAGTTCAGATCCAGCAGACTGGCGTTTTTTCTGCTGCTCTTTTCATGTATGAAGGTAGCCAGCACTTCCTTTCCGGCACCGGACTCACCAAGTATCAGTATGTTCGCTTCGCTTGCCGCAGCTCTCTCTGCCATCATCAGCATCTGTCTGTACTGGGGATTCCGGCTCTCCAGCATGTATCCTCCCCTGACCTGCTCCTCGAGCACACGGTTTTTCATCGCTGCAGCTCTCATATCCCTTATCCTCCGCACTTCGATCAGGAGCTCCTCAGGGTCGTTCCCCTTCGTAACATACGAATACGCGCCGTTCTTCATCGTCTCGACTGCCTTTTCTATAGTACCGAATGCGGTCAGTATCAGCACCTCGGTATCGTATTCGCGCTCCTTGATATTTTTCAGAAGCTCGAATCCATCCATCACCGGCATGTTCAGATCTGATATCACGACATCAAAACTGCGGTCTTCGAGTATATCGAGTGCCTCTTTTCCGTTCAAGCACGTCTCCACTGCATACCCGTTGCTTTCCAGAATCATCTTCAGGACCTCACAGTAATCCTTTTCATCATCCACTACAAGTATTCTCAAATTTTCCTTGACCATTGCGACCTCCATACCTTAACTTTTCCTTAACTGTCCCTGAGCGGCAGATTGAGCCTGAATACAGAACCCTCGCCGACTCTGCTCTGGACCTCGATATTTCCGTTGAGCTTGCCGGTCTCATTATATACGATATAAAGCCCCAGTCCGTTTCCTTCATTGTTTCCCTTTGTAGTGAAGAACGGATTGAATATATCCTGCAGGATATCCTCCTCTATACCTGTCCCTGTGTCCTTTACATCGATCTCGAATGTCTCATCATATTTTAACACTTTTATCGTCAGATTGCCATTTTCTTTCATCGCGTCCGTGGCGTTTTGTATCAGATTTATCAGGATAATATCCAGAGATTCTGTCTGGATGAATGTTTTTACAGGCTCACTGCAAATTATATCCAGATGGATGTTCTTCTTTTTCAGTATGTTGCGATTCAGTGACGTCAGTGATCTGATATGCTCCCCGATATCTATGATCTCCCCTTCTTTTGATGATGCTCTTGAAAAATTCAGCAGGTTGTTGATGATCGCGCCTGAATTGTCGACTGCCTTTTCTATGTGCTCTATCGCCTTATCCTTTACCTCAGCATTGTCATTCATGTTCTTGAGTACATAACAGTAGTTCCTTATTATACCCAGAGGGTTCCTTATTTCATGCGCGACACCTGCCGCCAGCTGACCTACCGCTATCATTTTATTGTCCTGCAGCAGCTGCCTTTCTGCCATCATCTTGTTGGTCACATCCTCGCCCATGAACAGCAGCTTGTCCACCGAGCCCGATGCGTTCTCTATAGGGAAGATATCGATATCCAGCACTTTGCGTCTCATATTGATATCGATCTTCTTATGCGTATGCTCATTTACAGCAGCCTCTAGCTTCTGCCGGTTCTCATCATCGAGATCGAGCACGCTCCAGATCTTCCTGCCGATGATGTCAGCCTGTATCGCATTGTAAAATGCCCGGTTTATGTCCTGTATGCCGCCTTCAAGATCGAGCTCCGCCAGATAATAGTTCACACCGTTGAATGTAGTCTTCAGCTCTTTTTTGCTTTCTGTAAGCTTCTGCATCCTCAGATTCAGCTCATCGTACATATTCTTGTCAGCATGATAATAAATGAAAAACACGACCAGTACTGCGGTGAATATCACAAGTATCAGCAGGTAGATGTCTTCATTCCCGTTTTTCATGTAAACAGGCCCGTTTCCGTCAAGCCAGCGCTGACTCGCTTTATATGATATGACATGTCTGTCGGCTGCATTCACGCACTTGTTCAGTATGCCATACTCCGCGGCTTCCCCCTTGTCTGTCACTATGCATACATTCTCCGTATATATAGTCTGATCCAGTGCACTGTAGCCATTGTCACCGGCCAGCGCAGCTTTTATCGCACTGAGATCTCCAAGTATGAAATCCGCACCCTGATCTCTTGCAGCTGCGACCGTCTCTTCAGCTGTATCTTCATAGCTGAAATCTATTTTCTTACCGTCATATTTTATTTTTTTTATATTTTTGCAGCCGTGTCCCTGCATAGCGACACCGTCAGGGTCTTTTGAACATTCCGCCCCGTCACGCAGGAAAAGAACACCTTCAAGCTGAAACAGCGCTGAAGTGTAGCTTATGTCACGATCAGCGCGTATCTCATCGGTCACCGCCACCATACTGCAGCCTGCCGTATCCTCATCAGTCGTCAGGATAACATCAGTCCCCGCATCACCGAACACATTCTGAACGTATTCCTGCAGAAATCCGTTATCACCGTCTCCCATCAGATAGCGCAGACTTTCATCAACATATATGTATATACAGTCATGGCTGTTTATATACGCCTGCTCCTGTTTGTTCAGCTTTATTTCCGAAGGGGTCTGAACATTTATGTTTATGTTGTTCTTCTTGACTCCCCATATCCAGATCGCAGCTATGCACAGTATTATTATTATCAGGAAAGTGGGCTGCAGTATCTTATTTTTCATTTCGCTCTCCCTTTCTGGCGAATTTTTCCCCGAATATCAGAAGTTCTCTTTCTTCCCTGCTCACAGGATCTCTCCTTCTGTTGAGGATCTTTACCATCACGAACCCAAGCAGCATCCATGCGGCGGTTATCACAAATTCCGGACTCACACCCGACAGATTGACGTTTGCTTTTATGTAAAGCCCCAGGTATACCGTAGTTATGAGCATAATGAATATGCCTGTTTTGGCTCCACCTTTTATATTGAACGGCCGCGGCAGTTCCGGCTCGTTTTTCTTCAGCAGCACGAACGATATTATCACCAGTATATATGACATCAGTGCGCAAAGCGTGCTGGTATCCATGAACCATACAAGGGCGTTCATCCCGAGCAGCGGAGCTGCCATGCACACTGCCCCTACCAGAAATACTGCAACGTACGGTGTCCTGTATTTTTTATGCAGCCTGCCGAACACAGACGGCAGCATCCCTGCTCTTCCCATGGAAAACAACAGTCGCGTGGCACCTATGAAAAATCCGTTCCAGGATGTAAGTATGCCTAATATCCCTCCGACTATGATTATCACCGAAAAGATATCGCCGTTGAACATGTACGAGGCCACGTCAGCCATAGGTATCACTCCGGAGCCTCTGATCTCAACCGGAGCCGCAAGTGAAACTCCTGTTATCAGGAGGATATACCATATTACGCTCATGATGATGCAGACCAGTATCATCTTGCCTATATACTTCGGCTCTATGTTCATTTCCTCAGAAGACTGCGGTATGACGTCAAATCCGATCAGCATCGCCGGCACCATCAGGAAGACATATGAAAAACCCTCATATGAGCCGAACATATCGCCGATATTGTCAACGATCCCGAATACTGCCCCGCCGAAAAATATGAACAGCACCAGTATCATTATAGCTGCCGTTGCCATCACCTGAAACAGTACCGCAGGCCTGACTCCGAAAAAATTCAGGAAAGTGATGACGACCGCTCCCAGTATCCCTACAAGCGCCCATGACATATGCACCTGATATCCTGCCACCTCCCACAGCGGACATACCTGAGGAAGCGGAAACATGTAGTTCATCGCCGTCGCAAGCGCGATCCCCTCCCAGGCCGCCACGCCTATATACGCCATGGACATGATCCATCCCACTATCCATGCCGCCCGGTTGCCCATAGCCCTGTAGGCGAATACGAATTCTCCTCCTGCAAGAGGAAGCGCGGCAGTAAGTTCTCCATATGTCAGGCCTATCGTCAGTATGATCGCGCCGCCTATGATGAACGCGGCTATCGCACCGATAAGCCCCGCTTCGTTCACCCATATCGGCCCCATCATCACCCAGCTCCAGCCTACCATCGTGCCGAATCCTATAGCTATTATATCTGTTCTTCCCAGCACCTTGCTGAGGAGGTTTCTCTTTTTTTCCATAATGAATCTCACCTGTCACTAAACTTGAATCCCGATATATTCATTATACATTGTATAAAAAAAACAATAAAGTGGCTATCACCACTTTACCGTTTCGAGAATTTATTAAAAGGGATGAAATTGGACTCTTATTTGACTTTAAGGCTCTGCAGATGCAACAGCTACGATGCCTTTGCCATCCGTGTAAACACGACTTCACCGATTGCCATGGCGATTGTCGCTGTTGTCTGTAATACATCACAAGTAGCAGTCTCTGCATCTTGTAATGCAGGCCTCTCTCATCGATCACGCTCATAGTATGCAGTGCCTGCCTGCCGTTTGCGAGAATGCATTGTTATCCTCCATAGGAAGAGGACCACTGACGCTCCTTGTGCAGGCGGCAGCACAGGCCTATACTCTAGCATAATCAACCCCAACGAATACAGTCCTCACACCGTTTAACAGGAATGCTTCAAGTCGCATTTTATTTACATATGCCTGACTGTATTTGCCTATATATTAAACAAGTTCCGTGCCAATCCGGCATGATCCGCAAGAAATTTTTGCGTTTTTTATTCACTTTCTCGAAAACGTTGAAATTCCAACGATTTTCTTTGCTGAAAAATCACTTCGTTTTTACCCTTCTCGTTTTTTATTTCTTGCTCCCGGTATTTTTTCACCGAAAGCAAAGCTCATCAAGAAAAAAATTTCCGGTTTATGAAGTAATATTTTTCCTAGTTCGTATTTTTACCACTCTTGCCTGATACTGCATTTTCTATTTTATCTGTCAGCTTCTCGCAAAGTGCATCAGTGCCTGAAAAATCCATACCTGATATATAGTATTCTTCCAGTACATCATGCTGCTCCTTCGCTTTTCTCAGCATTTCCACAGCCTTTATCATCAGCGCTCTCGATGATCCCCTGAGATCGCCGAAAATATCCTCCGGCATCCCGTCATGCCATGCATCTTTATCAGGTACGGCCTTTATGACGCTGACCTTGCTGTCAAAGTCATCAGCACATACCGTGTGGAAATCGTTGCTCGTAACGATCGTGATATCGGCGCTCTGACACACGATATGCTCCAGTCTCTCCTCCGGAAACATCGGGCAGTAGTATTCCTCGATATCCAGCCCGGCGTCCCGTATCCGTTCTGCTATCGGTCTCAGCAGCCGGCCTGTATGGAATCCGACAGGTACATCGAGTATGATCACCCTGCCCACACCGTTTGCAATAGAAGCGATATTGCTCTTTATCCCTGCAGGTGTTATAGCTCCTGCAAAAAACTTCTTCACTCTGCCGCTGTAATCGTACCTGCCCAGAGCATCGTCGCGCTTTGCCTTTGCTTCGGCCCTCTTCAGCACCGTCACCGCATCAAGATGCAGTTTCAGCCGGTTTTTCAGCTCTCTGATCCTGTCATGCGGCATCAGCCTGTCAAGCATATCTCCCATGAATATCTGCTGCTGCTGTGCGCACTTCAGATATCCGTACGCGTATCCGAAAAACTCGCTTATGTGTCTGCTGCACTCTACGATCTCATCGCGATACTTCTTCAATTCATCTTCGTCCCAGTGATCGCCCAGATTAATGATCTGGTCGATCGCTCCCGGATTTTTCGGATCGACCACATGCGGCGCTGTGCCGTCCACGACAGCGACATTACGGTTTCTTATAAGTACACCGTCAAGTGAAGACGGATCAGAAGAACACCACATGAGATCAACATCCTCACCCTTCTTTATGAAATGCTGTGCTACTTTATTCATAAGCGTTGATTTTCCTGTACCCGGACCGCCTTTTATACAAAAAATTTTTTCTGCTTCCCTTTGTGGTAATATATAGTTATAATAGGAATAGAATCCATCGGGAGTGTTGCCTCCCGGATACAGATTTCTTACTCTGCCGTCCATAAAAACCTCCTTTTCCGCTCATTCATAATATGCAGGACTATATATGGAGTGTGAATGCCGGAGGCATTATGGCATGTGCAGAAGTTTATTTTTATAAAGTCATAAAGTGAGGAACAGTCTATGAACAACACAATGAAGCGGAAAAAATCCGGGATCGTGATCTCCGTGATACTTTTCCTGTTTTCCGCAGTATCTCTGATCTACGGTATTTACATGGTCAGATATTCGCTCAGCTACGTCAATACCTATACAGGTATGTCCGCCGTCCCGGCAGACAAAGTAATACAGTATGTAGTTTCAGCATCATCGATATATTTCGGCTTCGGTATACTCTTTGCCGCATGCGCTTTCATCATCTTATTCCTGAACGGCACATCGCGCAAAGCTGCAGACTCAGCGCCTGCAGACACTGATGAACACCCGGAAAACAATCCGTATTACATCGCTCCGGCCGACTTGGAAGTTCCTGTCGGTTCAGAGCCTGCTGACAGCTCAGTTTCTCCTTCTCCGGTCGTTCCCGAAGCTCCGGCTGATATTGGAGTTCCGATCCCTGATGACCCGAAACTTCCGGCTGACGTCATACATACAGATGAAACTGCAGCTGCAGATACTGTGCAGTACGCAGATACCGGAGCAGATGTTCATGAAAATCAGATATGGCAGGAGGCCGAGCTCCATCAGGTGGCTGCTTTCGCAGAACACGCGAAGCCATCCGATCCTGAGGATCAGCCACAGAATGAAGGATCATCTCAGATCGAAGCTTTGCAGCATGGTGCATCATCAGCTCATGCCGGAGCAGCCCCTCTGCATCACGCAGTGCCGGCTGATTCTGAATATCATATACGACCGGAACTGGCTTCAGACTCCTGGCTGAAAGACGCTTTCAT
>CAKQIZ010000082.1 GCA_934247125.1 uncultured Clostridia bacterium | reverse complement strand
CACTGGTGCTGACGCTGTTTGGAAAATATCACGGAACGATCAGGAAAGCCG
The DNA here is from genome assembly GCA_934247125.1 of uncultured Clostridia bacterium. GTDB lineage: Bacteria > Bacillota > Clostridia > Peptostreptococcales > Anaerovoracaceae > Lentihominibacter. Next base: position 7,961 of record CAKQIZ010000082.1, on the reverse strand, counting down.
GGTTTTTCTTCGTCAATCCATTCTGTACCGCTTTCAATCCGACAGTGGAGGCTTTGCAGAAAGAAACCGCACAGGATCCGGGGGAGACTTTCAAAAGCGGGAAGACGCCGAAAACAGCCGGAAAAACAAGAAATCGGAAGGTTTCCACAAAGACCATGACGCTCAACAACGCACAGCAGAAAGTCAATGATGTGGATGGAAATCCGGTGATCATAGGGTCGGTTGTAATCTGGAAAGTAGCGGATCCTACGAAAGCGGTATTCAATGTGGAAAACTATTTCGAGTATCTTTCGACTCAGTGTGATTCTATCATTCGTAACTCTGCGCGTATGTATCCATATGATACGATGGGAGATGATGACAGTGAAATGACCCTTCGCGGATCCAGCATGGAGATCGCCGAAAAAATGAAAGCAGAGCTGCAGGAGAAGACGCGTGATGCCGGTATCCGGATCATGGAGGTGAGGATAACACACCTGGCGTATGCGGAAGAGATCGCAGCAGCGATGCTGAAGCGCCAGCAGGCGGCAGCAACGATCGCAGCGCGTGAACAGATCGTGGAAGGAGCGGTCGGTATGGTGCACATGGCATTGGATCGTCTGGAAAAGGATGATCTTATCCTGCTGGATGATGAAAGAAAGGCGGCAATGGTATCGAATCTGCTGGTCGTTCTCTGCGGAGACAAAGAAGTACAGCCTGTTGTAAACAGCGGCAGCCTGTATTAAAATAGAAACAGAACGCTGATCAAAGGAGTGGGATTTCATAGTGACAGAAGACTACGGTAAAAAAGAAGAACAGCTGCAGCAGCGTCTCCAAAAGCTGAAAGCTCTTGAGGAGGAGCTTAAAGAAAAGGAAAGAGCAGTCAGGGAAAGGGAGAAAAAACTGAAAGAGAAAGACAAGGCCAAGAAACAGATGGTGCTTCGTCTGTCGCCGGGTTTGTGGAATGAGATCGCAGCCTGGGCAGAGGAGGATTTCCGATCTATCAATGGCCAGGTGGAGTATCTGCTCAGTGAATGTGTGCGTAAGCGTAAAAAATAAGAAGGAGACCTCAGAACGTGTTTTGATGCCGCCGGAGCAGAGCGGCACGAAAACGGTATCTGAGGTCTCCTGTTTTTTGTATTGCAGTGAAGCAGGCTATTCCATCACAGCGCCTTTTGCAGATGAGGCTACATTCCTCATATATCTTGAGAGCCAGCCGCTTGTGACGTTTGGCGGCGGAGCCACGTGATCCCTGCGCCTTGCATCGAACTCTTCGTCCGAAACACGTGCACTGATCTTTGCATTAGGAATATCGATGTCGATGACATCGCCCTCGCGCAGCAGTCCGATGTTGCCGCCTGCAGCAGCTTCAGGGCAGACATGGCCGATCGATGCGCCTCTGCTGGCGCCGCTGAAACGACCGTCTGTGATAAGAGCTACGGTCTTGTCCAGTTTCATGCCGGCAAGCGCACTCGTAGGGTTGAGCATTTCTCTCATTCCAGGACCGCCCTTAGGCCCTTCGTATCTGATGACTACGACGTCACCGTCCACGATCTTTCCTGCATAGATCGCTGCGATCGCGTCTTCTTCGCAGTCAAAGACTCTCGCAGGGCCGCTGTGTGAAAGCATTTCAGGAGCAACGGCGCTTCTCTTTACAACGCAGCCGTCCTGTGCGATGTTACCCCACATGATCGCGATGCCGCCTGTCTCGCTGTATGGATTGTCGACAGGTCTGATGATGTCGTAGTTCTTGACATATGCGCCCTTGATATTCTCGCCGACAGTTTTGCCGGTAGCGGTTATCAGGCTCTCATCGATGAGGCCTTTTTTGGTCAGTTCACTGAAAACTGCAGGCAGCCCGCCTGCGTTGTTGAGGTCATGCATGTGAGTGCCGCCTGCAGGTGCGAGGTGGCAGAGGTTAGGCACTTTTGCGCTGAATTCGTTGAAAATATCCAGATTAAGCTCTACACCGGCTTCGTTTGCTATCGCCAGCAGATGGAGCACGCTGTTTGACGAGCAGCCCAGTGCCATGTCGCATGCCAGCGCGTTTCTCAGTGATTTTTCATTGATGATATCGCGAGCCTTGATGTCTTTTTCGACGAGGTTCATGATCGCCATTCCGGCGTGCTTTGCAAGTCTGATCCTGCCGCTGTCAACTGCAGGGATCGTGCCGTTTCCCGGAAGTGCGATGCCGACTGCTTCTGACAGGCAGTTCATGCTGTTCGCAGTGTACATGCCTGAGCATGATCCGCAGCCCGGACATACGTGTTTTTCGAATTCGAGCAGTTCATCGTCATCTATCAGGTTTGCCTTTCTTGCGCCGACTGCCTCGAACATCTTGGAAAGGCTGGTCTCTTCGCCTTTTACCAGACCCGACATCATAGGGCCGCCGGAGCATACTACTGCAGGTATGTTCAGTCTTACGGCAGCCATTATCATTCCCGGAACGATCTTGTCGCAGTTCGGAACGAGTACGAGACCGTCAAATGCATGAGCCATCGCCATTGTTTCAACGCTGTCGGCGATCAGTTCGCGGCTGGCGAGGCTGTATTTCATTCCGATATGCCCCATCGCGATACCGTCGCATACACCGATCGCAGGGACTTCTATCGGTGTTCCGCCTGCCATTCTTACGCCGGCTTTAACGGCTTCAGCGACTTTGTCGAGATGCATGTGTCCGGGAACGATCTCGCTCTTTGCGGAAACGACGCCGATCAGTGGACGTTCAAGCTCTTCCTTCGTATATCCCATGGCGTAGAAAAGGCTGCGCATAGGCGCTTTTTCTACACCTTTTGTTACTTTGTCACTTCTCATTTTCCTTTTTCCTTTCATATATTTGTCGGCGCCGGCCGACATAAAGGTTACACCCTTGCGGTGTGTCATATGTGTGTCGATCGGAAATCGACATTAAGGTATACCTTCGAGGTGCTTCATATGTGTGTCGATCGAAGATCGACATCAGGTACACCCGCGTAGTGCTTCATACGGTGTTCCAAATACGAAAAAGCGGCGGCGGAAACGCCGCCGCCACTTTTGTTATTCCGTGCTTTGGTAAGAAATATGATGCGAAGCTATCGTTATGCTGCTGCTTCGCATAAACAATAGACCTGTTTTTTAAGCTTTATGGCAAAACTGCTTATGCTGATCAGCAGGCTCTTTGCCGACCGGGCTTGTAAAAAACAGCACTGCCTATTTCTTTAACCAGCTCATCATGTTTCTGAGTTCTGCGCCCACCTTGCAGAGGAGATGTGAAGCTTCCTTCTTTCTTGTTGCGAGGAATCTTGCTTTTCCGCCTGCGTTGAATTCCTGGATAAATTCACTTGCAAATGTTCCGTCCTGGATCTCTTCGAGAACTTTCTTCATTTCTTTTCTTGTATCTTCAGTTACGATTCTCTTGCCTGTTCTGTAGTCGCCGTATTCAGCAGTATTTGAGATCGAGTATCTCATCTTGTCGAAGCCGCCTTCGTTGATCAGGTCAACGATCAGTTTCATTTCGTGGATACATTCGAAGTAAGCCATTTCAGGTTCATAACCGGCTTCTACGAGTGTGTCGAATCCGGCCTTCATCAATTCAGTAACACCGCCGCAGAGAACTGCCTGTTCACCGAAGAGGTCAGTCTCAGTTTCTTCTTTGAATGTAGTTTCGAGGATCCCTGCACGACCGGCGCCGATCCCGCTTGCGTAAGCCAGAGCGTAATCCTTTGCTTTGCCTGAAGCATCCTGGTAAACTGCGATAAGACTAGGTACGCCTTTGCCTTCAACATACTGACTTCTTACTGTGTGGCCAGGGCCTTTAGGAGCGATCATGATAACGTCGAGGTAAGGAGCCGGCTGGATCTGGTTGTAATGGATGTTGAATCCATGTGCAAATGCCAGAACATTGCCTTCTTTCATGTGCTTTTCGATCTGGTTCTTGTAAATGGATGCCTGCAGTTCGTCCGGAGTAAGGATCATTACGATGTCGCCTGCTTCAGCAGCTTCTTCGATCCCCACTACTTTGAGTCCTGCAGCTTCAGCCTTTGCAGTATGAGCTGAACCGGGTCTGAGACCTACTACTACGTTTATTCCGCTTTCGTTCAGGTTCATTGCATGTGCATGTCCCTGGCTTCCGAAACCTATTATAGCAACAGTTTTTCCATCCAGTAATCCTAAATTACAATCCTGATCATAGTATTTCTTTATCATTTTTCTGTCTCCTTTATATTTTTATTATACAGGAAATATCGTTTGCGATATTTCCGGACTGTCAGTGAAAACTACACTTTATATTATAGCGAAGCTGCATATGCTTTTTCAAGCATGAACGTCGCTGCCGAGTGTAAATGCCGAGCTTGCGGCGCGCGTGCGCTTTACATATCCTCGTGCCAGCTTGCGCCTCTGCCGATTCCCGTGATACCTGTACGGCATACTTCTGAGATCTCGTGGCAGCTCATCATGTCCATGAAAGCATCCAGTTTGTCGGATGTTCCTGTGAGTTCGATGATGAGACTGTTCTTGGAAAGGTCTACGATCCTTCCTCTGTATATCTCAACGACTTCCTTGATGGCTGAACGTTCCTCTTTGTCGGCTTTGACCTTGAGGAGGAGAAGTTCTCTGTAGATGCTGTCGTTTGAGTCGAGCGTGAAGATCTTCTTTACGACTTCGAGCTTTGCTGTCTGAGTGATTATCTGGTGCAGACCCTGCTCTGTTCCGGTGAAAACAACGGTGATCCTGGAAAGTTTAGGGTCGTTGGTCGCCGAAACGGTGAGAGAGTCGATGTTGAAGCCCCTGCGCCCGAAGAGGCTGCTCACTCTGGTAAGTACGTTTGCCTGGTTGTCTACCAGGATGCTTATTACTTCTTTTTTTATCTGCTTGTCCATTGTACGCCTCCTAACCTATGATCATGTCTTCAACAGTACCGCCGCTCGGTATCATAGGGAGAACTCTTTCGTTTCTGGCTATCGTGCAGTCGATCCATACCGGACCTGTTTCCTGCAGCGCCTTCTTGAAGACTTCTTCGAATTCGGTCGGGTTCGCAGCTGAGAAGCCTTTTGCTCCGAATGCCTCTGCCAGTTTAGGGAAGTTCGTCTTCCTTTCCGGTGTAGTTGAAGCATATCTCTTGCCGTAGAAAGCTGTCTGCCACTGGTAAACCATGCCGAGTACGGAGTTGTTCATGATGACTGTTATAATAGGAAGCTCCTGACTCACGGCTGTGCATGCCTCGTTGAGGTTCATGTGGAAAGAGCCGTCTCCGGTGAAGTGGATTATTCTCTTGTCAGGGCATCCGATCTGTGCTCCGATGGCTGCGCCGTATCCGAATCCCATGGTGCCGAGGCCTCCGCTGGTGATGAAGCCTGCTGTGTTTCTCTGCTTCAGATACTGTGCCGCCCACATCTGGTGCTGGCCTACGTCTGTAACGTAGATGGTTTCCTTATCTGTGAGGTCGCATACCGAGTGGACGATCTCGCTTGGATGGAGCTGTGCGTCCTGGCACTTCACGTCACCGCGCTTGTTTTTCCACTCTGTAGCCTGTGCTACCCATTCCTTGTGATCCTTTTTCTTGATAAGCGGGAGCAGTTTTGTAAGGAATTCTTTTACATCTGCTGTAACTCCCAGGTCGACGAGAACGTTTTTGTTGATCTCGCTCGTATCTATATCGATCTGTACCTTGCGCGCTTTCTTTGCGAATTTCTTAGGGTTGAGTGCTACTCTGTCGCTGAATCTCGCGCCCAGTGCAACGATGAGGTCTGCTCTGTCAACTGCTTTGTTTGCGGCGATGCTTCCGTGCATCCCTATGAGACCCAGATTTCTCTTGTTCTCGTATCCCAGTATGCCTGCTGCCATCAGTGTGAATGTGGCAGGGATGTCTGCGGTCTCGAGCAGCTGGTTGAGTTCCTCGCCGGCGTTCGATGCAGCTACGCCGCCTCCGAAATATACGACCGGCTTTTCTGCTGCGTTTATCATTGCTGCGACTTCCTGGACTTCTTTATCTGTAAATGCAGGAAGAGGATTCAAAGGAAGCGGTTTTTCCGGTTTGTAATCTGTTATTGCAGCAGTCACGTCTTTTGTTATATCTATGAGGACCGGACCTTTCCTTCCGCTGTTGGCGATCCTGAAAGCGTTTCTCAGTGCATCAGCCAGATCTTCTATCCTGTTTACGAAGAAAGTGTGCTTTGTTATAGGCATTGCGACACCCGTGATGCATATTTCCTGGAAAGCATCTCGGCCTATCAGGCTGTCAGGTACGTTTGCTGTTATGGCGATCATAGGGATGCTGTCCATAAAAGCAGTGGCGATACCTGTCACCAGGTTTGTCGCTCCGGGACCGCTGGTGGCAAAGACGACGCCCGTTTTACCTGTTGCCCTGTAATATCCATCAGCGGCATGGGCTGCGCCCTGTTCGTGAGCCGTCAATATGTGCCTGATCTTATCTCTGTATTCATACAGTGCGTCGTACAGGTTGAGCGCAGCACCTCCGGGATATCCGAATACTGTGTCAACTCCGTGCTCCAGTAAGATCTCAGCAACCAGTTGTGATCCTGTTACTCTCATTTTTTCCTCCTTGGTAATCTTTTTTTCTTGTGCTAACACTCATTATATATGGTTTCCGAAGAAAATCAACATGTTTTTTGTGAAATTTGTGTAAAAATACAAAAGAATTTCAAAAAAGTAGTTTTTGAATACAAAAAAGATGGAAAATTTGTGTTTTGTCAGTCGTGGATCGCGGATGCCGGGTGCTTAGAGAGGCGTAAAGGGCAGGCGTGAGCATGCAGCCGGGTATGATGCATGGATGCTGGCCCGGGAATGCCGGATACGATATGATACCAAAACTGCAGAACAAAGGATTTCTTTTTAGCATTTTTCCTCGGTTTTCATAAGAAATCCTGAGCAGAATTACCAAGAACCCATTTGCAGATGCGATATTTTAGCAAGTTTTTTTGAAATATCGCAGTGTTTTCCAAGAAAAATTACCAAGAAGACTTGAATGATTAATGAGTTTTGGTAGCGAGCCTTTTTAAAATAACAGGAAATCCGGTTTTTTTACTAAAAATACGATTTCGAATCGAATTATTTGGTATCGGGCACTGCGAGACACTTTGCCTCACCTGCAGATGAACAGGAGAGAAAATAGAAAACCGGAAGAATCACTCCTCCGGTTTGGATTTCATCGTTTCCCACAGGCGATCATATACAATCATCAGGGCATTACCTCGTCAATTATTTTCTCAATTGAATAATAACCATATGTGGCATATGGAAAATCAGCAGAAAAAGCGGACTTTCAGGAAATGCCGGCGTATGGGGGAGTCCGGCAGCAGGCCAGTATCAGGATATGTCTCAAAACGGCACGGGAGATCCATACGTGAATGTATATAAGGAGATGGAAAATGGCGGTTCATATGAAACGAATGCAGCGGGTAATGCGGTGGATCGGGTAATGCGGTGGATTATGGTATCGTATATTTCGACGCGGCAAATGGAACTGATCTAAGCCAGACGAATACATATTTTAATAATGATCACAATGGGGCAGAAAGTTTTGGTTATGGAAAGCAGGCAGGTGTGAACACGTCAAAGGCACGGTCGAAGTCGCATAAAAATATTGCCCAAAATGTATTTTCAAAGTTTGCAGACTTCTGGAAAAAGAACAAAAGCTACAGCTGGCCCGATAATACCATGGCGAAAATGCTTCCGAAGCCGGAAGGCAAAATCACATATCTGAGCACAGGCAGCAGCTATTTATCGGCAGATGTCGATTGTGATCTCAGCGAATATAAAAAATATGTAGAGAGTTGTGAAAAGAAAGGCTTTACTGAGGAGAAAGATGAAAGTTAAAGTGGAGACTATTACAGCTTTTCTGCACGGAACAGCAAAGGAGATTGTTTCTAAAGATGATTTTTGTGGTTGACAAACAGAATTTCTTCATTTATATTCCCATCTTTGACACTTGATTGACAAAAAAAGCTTGCTGCCCATTGGTATTACTGGGTCAGCAAGCTTTT
>CAKQIZ010000081.1 GCA_934247125.1 uncultured Clostridia bacterium | reverse complement strand
CTGAGAACGCTGGCGGCAGAAGGATATACTATACTTCAGTCGACGCATAACCCTGAGCAGGTGTTCCTTTTCGCAGACCTCGTGCTCACGCTGGTGGGCGGCAGGGTCGATTCATTCGGAAAACCCGAGGACGTCATATGTAAAGAATCAATGAAGCGTCTGTACCATGCTGATGTCGAGATAGAAAGTCTTTATGACGATATGATAAGGGTGTGCATACCTGAAAGTGTATTAAAAGAGAGAAGGAGAAGAAAAAATGAACGTTAAAAAAGGATTTGCGGTCCGGAGTGCAGTGTGCTTTCTGGTCATAGTCATGGTGCTGGCTGCGTTCTGCGGATGCAAAGGCTCGGACAGCGGCAGTGCTTCGGGTGATGCGGCTGTATTCACCGACAGTGCGGGAAGAGAAGTCGAGCTTCCCGAAAAGATCGAAAAAGTCGCGACTCTCGGTACGACAGGACAGATCATGATGCTCCCGCTGGCGCCGGAAATGATGATAGGCATCAATGCACCGATCGAAGTGGATTCGGAAAAGTATCTTTCCGCGGATTATTCGGATATGCCTGTCATAGGACAGTATTACGGCCAGAGAAACCTGAACACTGAAGAGCTGGCACAGTCGGATGCCGATGTGATAATCGACCTTGGAGACACCAAAGAAAATGTGGTTTCTGATATGGATGAGATCCAGTCACAGACGGGGATCCCTACGATCCACATAAACGCTACGCTCGAGACGGCGCCGGATGCTTTCCGCACGCTGGGTGAGCTGCTCGACAAAAAAGACCGCGCGGAAGAACTGGCAGCATGCTGTGAGGACATCTATGATGAAACGTCGGCAGTGCTCGACAAAGTCGGTGATGACAAGGTCAGGATACTGTCGTGCGCAGGCAGTGATGGATTTACGGTGACAGAAAAAGACAGCTCGCATTCAGAGATACTGGATATGGTGGGTATAAACGTTGCAGATGTCGAAGGGAACGGCGGTATCGTCGATATCGAGCAGATCCACATATGGGATCCTGACGTAGTGCTTTTCCTGCCGGGAAGTATATATTCATCTGTAGGCGATATGCCTGAGTGGAACACGCTCAGAGCAATAAAAAACGGGAACTGTTATGAAGTTCCCGAAGGTCCGTACTGCTGGAACGGATATCCGCCGACGGTAAACAGATATCTGGGTCTGCTCTGGATGACGGCGACTTTTTACCCTGACCAGTGCGATTATGATCTGAAGAAAGAAGTCAAGGAGTACTACAGCGTATTTTACGGTTGCAAGCTTACTGACAAGCAGTATGATGCGCTCGTCAGCAATGCTGTGAGATAGTTGTGAGACGGTGCAACAGCTGCAGCGCCGGACTTCATATCAGTTTTTATAGTGATCATCGAAGACGTAACCGGAACTCTCCGCCTGGCTGCGTGTGATCAGGAAAGCCGAAGCTTTCGGAGTGCCTGTGTCTGCGGCCGTACAATCAACATAAAAGGTTTCGTTTTCGATCTCAACGGCGTTCCACGCATGTCGGACGCCGTTTTTTGTGCCCGTGATCACCCTGCATGAAAGCCCGAGTTCGTCACAGAACAGCTTGTAGGCGCGTGCGTATCCGGTACAGACTGTTCTGCCGGTCACGATGCTGCCGTATGAAGAACGGTCGATGTGCATATCGCTTGTCAGGCGACGAGATCCGGCGATCGTGGCAGAGGCGAGATCATCATCGTATTCTGTGCAGGACAGTATGTGTTCCATGACAGCTTCGCAGGTGTCGGAGACGGATCCTGTATCTGAGTCATTGAGTGAATTTATGATCTTGTCGGTTTTCTTTTGCATTTCTGCGTCTTTTTCTTTTAGCATCGTGTCGTTGATCGGCAGTTCCACCCATGCGATCAGCAGCTGCCTGTCGTCGCGAGGGTCGAATGTCATATATGATACGTTGTCAGCTTCGCACGGTACTGAAGCACAGTTTATCTCTGCGCTGTTCAGGATGGCTATCAGCTCGTCTTCTGCAAAGCTGCACGATTCCAGTATGAAAGCGGCTTTGCCTGTGCTGGCGGAAAAGCGCTTTATCATGGCATTCTCGAGTTCTGTGCCGTCAGAAACCTGCTGCATCTTTCCGTCAAACTGCACGTTGCTCTTGTATGTCAGGGTCAGGTCAACGTCTATGCAAGAACTGTGATTGCGGAACTCTGCAGTTATATCGTCGAGCAGGCATGATGCCAGATAGCTTTCGGAAGCATGGCCGTCGATAAATGACTGTATTTCGTTTTCGGTATCGCTGTCACTAAGAAAGCACAGTGAAAAGCTTTCTTCTCCGTTCATGAGGTGTTCTTCAAGATCAGCGATCATGACATCGGCGCTGTATTTTTCTGTCTCTTCCGGCGGTTCAGAGCCGCAGCTCGTGATTGCAAGAATTGCAGTAAAGACAGATGTCAATACGAGGAAAAACAGGACTGCTTTAGATGATGTTTTAGATACAAAAAATGTATTGATTTTCATAAAGATCCTCCATGTGTTGTTGGTTCGGCAAATCTTTCTTATGATACCATAAAAAAGATGGCAAAGTGTTGTTCAAATGTCAAAATCTGCTTAAAAAGTTGCTCTGGAAATAAACTGAAACTTCTCTAAACATCACAATGACTACGTTAGTTTTGTTTGAGAGAATTTAAAGAGAGAGGTAATTTATGCAATTGAAAACACAGAGGAAAAAGCTGCGGCAGAATTTTAAACGATGTGCAGACATGATAATACAGTTGAATGCCATGGTGGAAATAATGTAAAATGTAAAAAAGCAAATTTTTAAATGCAGATATATAATAACTGTGAGATATAGATGCGATATATGGTGAGAAAGGAAGGTGCAGAAATTGGTTTATCCTGATAAATCAGTATCGCGGTTTGTAACGGATATGTCTGAAAAACAGATTTCAGCCAGGGAACTTTTTAATGTAGCGCTGCTGGACGAACTGCAGAGGGATTTCGGACTGAAAAAAGCAATGATCCTGATTTTTGATACAGATGGAAATTTTCTTTCCTGGATAACCAAAAAAGGGATACAGGAAGCGGCGCCGGATCATGCGTATTCAGGGATAATGCCCTATGATAAGATGCGGCAGGAGATGTACAGAGAAGCGGTCAGAGACGAGCTGACTTATTTTAATCATGAGCCAAGGATCTACAGAGCTTCAGATTATTATGAGGAGGGGCAGTATGACAGCTCACGTTTTGTGCAGTGGATGGAGAAGCAGTTCGGAGGTCACTATGTGCTTTCGCTTGCTTTCGGGTTAAACGCATATATACAGATCTCATTTTTCAAAAGCTTTGAGGAAGGAGATTACTCAGATGAGGAGATCGAAAATTTTAAAGAGATATATCAGTATATAGCGATGACATACTCAGGCTTTAAAAAACATGAGCAGACTAAGATCATATCGGAAATCAAGGATGAGATCATTTCCTCGGGAGCGCGTGCGTATCTGATAACTGATGATTTTACACATGTTATGGGGTACAACAAAGAGGCTGTGCGGCTTTTGACAGGTATATGCGGAGACGCGATATCGATGCAGCTGGAAAGCGGCGGACCATGTCTGTGGCTTCCGTTTCTTCTGGGCATAGAGGCAGGAAACGCAGAAGAGGATGGGGCTGTAGTCAAAAAAATAAAAAATCTTGTATTCAGGATCTATACATATGAGCAGAGTTACAATCACGGGATCATCGACAGATATCACTGGATCACCATTTCGCAGAAGGACTTGGTAAAACAGAAATCATTCAAAGAACTCTCGCTGACCGCAGCTGAGCAAAAAGTGGCTGTTTTTCTGTGTAAAGGGCTCACTTATCAGAAGATAGCAGATGAATTATGTATCAGCTATCATACCGTAAAAAACCATGTGCAGAACATTTTTTCAAAGTGCGGAGTCAACAGCAGATACGAGCTGTATGAGATCTTAAACGGTGCTGACGGTGAAGACAAGTCGGAAGAATAGGGAGAAATGCCTATTAGGTCTATAGTAATGTGATAGAATGGAAACTGTGGAGAAGGGTCGCTGCCTGTCGCAGCTGCCGTTATCACAGGTATCCGTTTTTCGATATTTTATGTATTTACCTATACTGTAAGTCAGATGATAAAAATCTCCGGAATAAAAACCGGGGATTTTTTCGTGCGAAAAAATGAGAAGCAATCCTTATGGAGTTTTCTGAAAATTGCAATTAAAATAAAATCAACAAACAAGCTTGTTAATGAATGAAATCAAAATAATTTATCGTGATTATATGGATATTTGTAAGGAGGTTATGGTAAATGACAAACTTGGCAAAGTTTTACTGGTCTTTATGGATCGGCGGCTGGACAGGAGTGTATGTTATCTGTTATCTGTTCAGTCCACTGGCTGAGTATGGGTGTATCTGGATAACATTTGTTGCATTGCCGATATTCTTTAACGGTGGTGCGTTGAGAAAAGATTTTTTCCCGCAGATAGTAAGCAGCTGGCTGGGTGTTGCATGGGGATTGATCATGCTGTTTTTCGCTAATGTGTTTGCAGGGATCGGACCGGTGTTTTCAATGGCACTTTCTGTGGCAATATTTACAGTTGCATCTTGTATGATGATGTGTTTTGAGAACAAGCATCTGATCAATATGGTGCCTGCAGCATTCGGAGGTATTTCCACATGTTTTTCACAAGGCGGGAGCAACTGGTGGGTCGTAGGCATAACGCTCACACTGGGAGTATGTCTCGGACTCCTGTGTAATGAAGGCGGACCTTTATGTGCCAAGTGGGCGTCAAAAGGTAAAGCATCGACTGAAGAAACGGCAGAATAATACTGCTGATAACGGGATTTATAAAACGTTATTAAAACTATAAAGGATTTTCAAGGAGGTTTTATTATGAAGAAAGATTATAAAGATGCGTCGTGGCTGACGGATACCGCATGGGGAAGATGGGGCAAAGACGACGAAGTCGGAGCACTGAATGAACTGACGGCTGCAGATGTCGTTCGTGCAGTTTCGCTGATCAAAAAAGGTAAAATATATGATCTCGAAACAGAACGCTTCCATGGACAGCCTGTATGGCACGGACATCCGGGCTTCGACCTTGTTACATATGCAACTCCGACAGGAAGACGCGGAATGACTGATACTGCATATGATCCGGCATATGCATGGAACAAAAAAGGCGGATGGCTCTCTCCTGAGGTAAATGATCCTCAGTATAACGCAGGACTGAATACTGAACTGCTGGTAGGACCTGTCCATTTAGGAACTCATATAGATGGTCTGTGTCATCTTACAGTCGGAGAAGACGATCACTGGTACAACGGCTTTAATCAGAGAGGTGACTATGGCCCGACAAAGACGGGTGCAGAAACCATCCCTCCTATCATTACAAGAGGCGTACTTCTTGATATTGCAGGCTACAAGGGCGTAGATCATGTAGATGCGAACTATGGCATCACGATCGATGATATCATCGGCTGTGCAGAGTGGGAAGGCGTTGAGATAAAGAAGAACGACTGCGTTTTGATGCGTCTTGGCGAAACATGGCCTGAGCAGGATAAATGTGTAGGCGCAGGTCTGACACTTGAAGGTGCGAGATACCTGGTAGAGGAAAAGGGCGCAGTACTGCTTGGCAATGACATGACTGCGTTCGAGCTTCACAATGCTGACGGTACGATGTCGTGGCCGGGACATCCGCATCCGGTGCATGACTACTGCCTGATCCGTCAGGGCGTGCACTTCATGGAACTGGTCCAGAGTCATGAACTTGCTAAAGACAAGGTATACGAATTCTGCTTCGTTGTTGCTTCGCTTAAGATCAGAGGTGCAACAGGAATGTTTATCAGACCGATTGCAATAGTCTAGTCGTATCTGGTATTATAATGATAAATCAATGGTGATCGGACAGCGAAAGTCCGAAAGATTGTTGTCGGGACAGCGGATATTTCTGCTGTTCCGATGATGGATATATAGCAGTTTTTATGAAGATACATAAAAAAGAGGTCTGTTTTGGAAAAAGGTACAGTTTTTAATATACAGCGTTATACGATAAATGACGGTCCCGGGATCAGGACTGAGATCTTTGTAAAAGGCTGTATGATGAAATGCAAATGGTGCAGCAATCCTGAAAGCCAGAGGCTTGCGAAAGAACCGGGCGTATATCCTGTAAAATGTATTTCGGAGGAAAAGTGCGGCCTTTGCATAAAGGCATGCAGACAGCAGGCTCTCCTCTTTGGAAGAGAAAAGATCGCAGGAATAGACAGAAGCAGATGTGTCGGCTGCCTGAAATGTGTTGAAGCATGTCCGTCAGGTGCTTTAAAAGCATGGGGAGAGGATATGCTTGTCAGCGATGTCATGGCAGTGATCGAAAAGGACAGAAACTATTACGAACGATCCGGCGGCGGAGTCACGGTTTCCGGCGGGGATCCTCTGATGCAGAGCGATTTCACCAGGGAACTTCTGAAAGCCTGCCGTGATGCGGGGATACACACATGCCTGGAATCCACATTCAATATCGACTGGAAAATCGCAGAAGATGTGGTCAGGTATGCAGACCTGATCATTTCTGATATAAAGCATATGGACAGTGAGATCCACAGAAAGTATACCGGAGCAGGGTGTGAAAAAATTCTGGAAAATCTCAGACGTCTGGCTCTCGAAGGGCATGATATGATCCTGAGGATACCTCTTATCCCGGGAATAAATGACGATATGAAGAACATCAGCAGGACGGCAGATTTTATAGAGCAGAATATAGGGGAAAGGCTGAAGACTCTGCAGCTGCTGAGCTTTATGAGAATGGGCGAAGAAAAGTGCATGTCTCTGGACCGGGTCTATGAGATGAAAGATCTGGAATTCGACAGAGAGGAATTCCAGAAGAAAGTTGAGAAAATAGCAGGTTATTTTAATGACCGAGGAATACATTGTGTCGTAGGCACGAAAGAAAAATAAAGGAACTGATGGGAGGATATGAGTATGAACAATATACATTGTACGGCATGCGGCGTCGATCCGTTTGACAAGACATACAGCATAGGATACGAAGTCGGCCACAAAGACTGGTCTCCGTATCCGCGTGTGAATCACCTGAGAAAGGCGTTTCTGGATCGTGAATATCTTATAGATGTGGAGCGCTTCAGAAACATCACGGAAGCATATCAGGAAAATGAAAGGGCGACTGTGAAGATCAGGTGTGCAAAGGCTTTTGAAAAAATACTGATGAATGCCACGCTCAGGATCTACGATGAAGACCTGATACTTGGCGAAATATGTGCTCCGGCAAAAGCGTCGCCACAGTACCCTGAGTTCTCGATCGACTGGATGCTTCATGAGGCGCTTTACGAGCCGTTCGAAGAACGTGCACATGATCAGCATTATTTTGCAAATGAAGAAGACAGGGAGGAATTCATAGAACTCTGCCACTACTGGAAAGGCAAAACCGTCGAGGATCTTGCCAATGAATACATGGATGAAGAAATGACCAAGGGATCTGAGACAGGCAAGAAGATTTTCCAGACGAATCTGTATCACTACGGCGGGATCGGTCATCTGGTGATGGACTATGAGAGGATCATGAAAGAAGGCTTCGACGGCATGATAAAAAGAGCAGAAGAAGGCCTTTCTAAGCTGACAAAAGAAGACCCGGATTTTGCAGTAAAGAGAGAATTCTATGATGCTGTCCTCATATGTCATAACGCAGCGAAGAAATATATCAGGAGATATGAAGAACTGGCACGGCAGAAGGCGGAAAAAGAAAGCGATGCCGTAAGGAAGGCTGAGCTTCTGGCTATGGCGGACAATTGCAGACAGATCGCAGGCGGACCGGCTGAGAGCTTCTGGCAGGCGCTGCAGCTTTTCAACTTTGCCACTACGATGACGCAGATCGAAAGCAACGGTCACTCGGTTTCATACGGCAGAATGGATCAGTGGCTGTATCCTTATTATGAAAAGGATGTTGCTGATGGCGCCATAACAAAGGAATTCGCGCAGGAGCTTCTTGAAGTGACGTTCGTAAAGATGAACAATCCTACGAAAGTGAGAGACGGAGGAACGGCTAAAGTAAGACAGGGCAGAGGCTTTGGCGGAGAGTG
>CAKQIZ010000080.1 GCA_934247125.1 uncultured Clostridia bacterium | reverse complement strand
TATTATACTCATTTACTTGTAAAAAGCCATAGTTTTGTGGATGATCTTACACAAATTTAACATTTCAGATGTTCTGCTGAAATATCATCTGGCAGCGTACTGCCGGAAGGCATGATGATATCACAAAAACTGCTGCACTCGCCATCGCTGACCGATGAACGATATGCAGCAGCTGGTTTCTGTTTATTTCACACTGTTCTCAACAGCTTCAGGCATCTCCGAAACTTTGATGACACCTCTGTGTCTGATCTCTTTCCTGTCGAGATCCCTGAGCCCTGCCGGCACTCTCACGCCCGTCTTTTCTGCCAGAGCTCTGACATATTCGAATCCGTTCTCCTCGTCTCCGAGCCCGATCGAATGTGCCACGCTGTCTGCGAACTTGTACGCGCTGGCTGTCGAAGCTATGAGTGCCGGCGTCTTGTCGCCGGTCTCCTTTACATAGTCCTCGTAAACCTTGTATGCGACAGCCGTGTGAGTATCCATCAGATAGCCATGCTCTCTGTACATCCTGCCTACAGCCTCGTTCGTCTCTTCTACATTCGCACACCCGCCGTAGAAATCCTTCATGCCGTTTCTGATAGTCTCGCTGACTTCGTACTTCTTCTTCGTATCGAGAGCCTCCATCAGAGCCCTGATCTCGTCACCATCGTTTCCCGCCAGGTGATAGAGCAGTCTTTCAAGATTGCTGGAAATCAGTATATCCATCGATGGTGAGTTCGTCAGATAGAATTCTCTGTTGATGTCGTAAACACCTGTATTGAAAAAGTCTGTAAGTACATTGTTTTCATTCGATGCGCAGATGAATCTGTTCACAGGAATGCCCATTTTGCCTGCATAGTATGCAGCCAGTATATTTCCGAAGTTTCCTGTAGGCACGACGATGTTGATCTTGTCGCCGTCGCTGATCACCCCGCGTTCCACGAGCTTCGCATATCCGTAAACATAGTATGCCACCTGAGGTATCAGACGGCCGATATTGATGGAGTTTGCCGAGGAAAGCTTGCAGCCGTGCTCTGCCAGCTTCTTTGCAAAGTCCGCATCGTTGAATATTTTCTTGACGCCTGTCTGAGCGTCGTCAAAATTCCCTTCTATCGCAAAAACGTGAGTGTTCGCTCCTTCCTGAGTGACCATCTGTCTTTCCTGAACTTCACTTACGCCCTGGTTAGGGAAGAACACTATGATCTCAGTTCCCGGAACATCTGCAAACCCCTCGAGCGCCGCCTTTCCGGTATCTCCGGACGTCGCTGTCAGTATGCAGATCTTCTTGTCTTCGTTTTCCTTTTTCATCGCAGTCGTGAGAAGGTACGGCAGTATGGAAAGCGCCATATCCTTGAACGCTGCAGTCTTTCCGTGATAAAGCTCCAGGAAGTATGCGCCGCCCGCTTCCTTTACCGGAACGATCTCCTCTTCCTCAAACTTCGTATCATATGCACCGTCCACGCAGTGCTGCATTTCCTCATCGGTATAATCCGTGAAGAATGACTTGATTATGTCGCGTGCCACTTCCTTGTACTGTTTGCCGACAAACTCTGATATTTTCTTCGGAAGTGCCGGCACACTGTCTGGCACGTAAAGCCCCCTGTCTTCTGCTATGCCCTGTATTACAGCCTGTGCTGCCGTCTTTGTGTTCCTGCTTCCTCTTGTACTCTGATAACTGATCATCTATCTGCTGCTCCCTTCGATCGTTTCTACTATATCATCAACATCCGCCAGCGCGCCTTTGCCGAGGACTCCGCATGCGAGCATGGATTCCTTCGGCTCTATGAAATGATATCCCAGCTTTTTCAGCTTGTCGATATTTCCCTGCACTATTGGATTTTCATACATGTTTGTGTTCATCGCAGGCGCGATGTATACCGGTGTGTGGTTCGCCGCAGCCATCACTACTGTCGACAGAAAATCGTCAGCTATGCCGTTCGCGATCTTGCCTATGATGTTCGCGGTAGCCGGCGCGATCAGCAGCACATCTGCCTTTTCCGCCAGCGATATGTGCTTCACTTCCTTCGGTGTGATCTCCTCGAACATATCCATATACACCTTGTTTTTACTCAGTGTCTGTAATGTGATCGGAGTTATTATCCTGCTGCCGCTTTCAGTGAGTATAACATCTACGTTATGCCCCAGTTTTTTGAAGCGACTCGTTATATCTGCCGCTTTGTACGCAGCTATGCTTCCCGTCACTCCCAGAACTATATTCATCAAAAGTCCCTCCCTTTTAACACGACTCCATTATACGCATGGCGATCATGCGGGCGATTTCTTCATTATTCTCCATTATATCATAAGTGCCGTCTTTATGGATAAGATATCCTCTGTGAAAATCCGGCCCTATCTCCTGAAGATCGTTCGCAAGCACAAAGTCGCAGTCATTCTTCTGCATCAGGCGCTTTCCGACTCTTATGAGTTCTTCATGCGGCACTCCGCTCAGCAGTTTGAAGCCGACCAGTGCGGTTTGCGGACTTTTTTTCTTTATCATGTTTATCACCTTCGGCGATCGCTTCATGTGTATGACCAGATCGTCTATATCCGAACTGATCTTGTTGCCCGAAAGATCAGCTTTGTTTGACGGATCCTCTGTGCCTCTGATCCTGTCAAGCGTAGTGACTTCATTGACAAGGTAATCGCTGACTGCCATCGCATGTATCACGGCATCTATTTTCTCGTTTTCAAGCAGCTGAGTGAGCTTTTCCTGCAGATCCATCACGCCTTCTACCGCTACAGGTTCGACTTTCTCATGTTCCACGAACGCTGCCCGCAGACCATGAAGATAATATATCTTCTCAAGTCTGTCTCCGTACATGTCTGCAAATACTTTTCCTATGGCATATCCCAGTCTTCCTGTCGATGAATTAGTGATAGTCCTGACGTCATCTATACGCTCACTGGTACCGCCTGCTGTGATTATTATTTTCATTTTCTTCCTTCTGAACATATATTGAACTGCTGTTTCACGCCTGCCCTCCGGCAGGTCTCATGGGTTGAATTATAGCCTTTTGCGCCCTCTGTGTCAAGGTCGCCGCAGACAGCAATGCGGTATCCCTATTTCAGCTTCCTGAAAGGCTCCAAATCAGGCTTCTCTCCTGATTTTCTCCGTGCAAGCGCATCAAGCACATCGCCGTATACTTTCTTCGTTATCGGATATCTGATCACGCATATCACTGACAGAGCCATGAAAACGGCAGGTATTACCGTCAGCGACAGGCCCGTCCAGTGCATAGCAGTCGCGGTCTGTATCTCGGCAGCTCCGCTGAATCCGGCCAGGCTCAGGATCATGCCCATCAGCTGCAGACCGATTCCCTCAGACAGAGCTTCTGCAAGAGCCTGCAGCGATATGACCATACCTGCCCGTTCTTTCCCGTTCATCAGCTCATCCGCTTCGCACACATCGTATATCATCGCCGGCAGAAGCTGCCAGTACGCACTGTTTCCAACGCTGTATATCAGAGAAAGCACGACCACGCCCGCAAACGATCTTATACCTAAAAACCCGAAGGCCACCATTCCGACAGTACTTATCATCATCGATGCTATATATGTGGTCCTCTTGTCGATCCACCTGGTCACACCTGATATCAGGGGTATAAAAGCTACCGCTATGAATGTAAATATCATCATGATAACAGTGATCTCCACTCCCGACATATCCATATTATATGTAAAGAAATACATCCTGTCCGAGCAGAATATCGCATATCCTATCAGGAAAAACACGCTTGCGCCCATGATGTCCCGCACAGTCCTCATCTTCATGAGCTGCACATAATTGCGGAACATTTCCGCGATCTCTTTCAATGCGTTCCTGCGCTTTTTCTGCGGCTGCATATTTTCGTCTGCTGCATCCGTCACATCCCCGGCTGCTCCGCGTCCACGGGCGTATCTGTCTTTCGTTCCTATCGCAGCAACGAGCACAGCTCCGCCGGAGACCACTCCGCAGAAGATTCCCGTTATCTGCCACCCCGCAGCCGCAGTATATCCTGCCGCAGTGACCCACGAAACCAGTATATTCGGCAGCACAAGTCCGATCAGCGATCCTATGCAGTAAAAGAACGAGACATATCCTCTCAGCACAGTCCGTTCGTCATAATCATCTGTAAGCTCAGCGCCCCATGCCAGGTACGGCACGAAGAACATCGAAAATGCAGTCCAGAACAAAATGATCATCACTGTATAGTAAAGCACCTTGAAAGTCTCGCCTGTATCTATATTTAAAAAGAACAGCGACGTGAACATCATCAGCGGTATCGCCGCAATCAGCAGGAACGGCTTGCGCTTTCCCGCTCTCGTCTCTATGTTATCCGAAACATACCCGTTGACGACGCCGCACAGAGTGTTCCATACCGATCCGACTGCTGTTATCGTTCCCGCGGCTGCCGGATGCACCCCTGCTATAGTCGTCAGAAAAAACAGTGCGAACGAGCCCATGATATTATAGAGCGCCGAGTCGCCTATACCTGCAACACTGTAAAGTACCTTTGCCTTGAATTTTAATTTCCCCATACTGTTTAAATCACCTTTTTCTAATAAATTCCTGTTATATTATAACATTAAGCGCCCTTTCAATGTTAAAAAAATTCCGTCATGCCATCTCCGCCAGGTAACAAAAATGCTTGTTAAACAGAAAAACAGGAGGCGTCCGACGGATCGATGTCATCTTTGCCTGATGACATCGCCGCCTGCTGTCCTCCTGTTTTCCGGATATATCTAATGGAACGTTGTTTTGCTGTATATTACTTCACTCAGTCTGCGACTTTTGTTCTGTAGATGAATTTGACCGATCCGTCCATGCCATCAGGCACCTGAGTGAACGTGTTATACTGTTTTCCTGCTTTTATCACTGCATCCGCACTGTTTACAGTGCCCTTGAGTTCGCTGTTGTAAAGATTTACGATCTTCGCGATCCCCTGCTCATAGAACTTCTGCATTCCCTCATTGAGCGTCTTC
Source organism: uncultured Clostridia bacterium (assembly GCA_934247125.1). Lineage (GTDB taxonomy): Bacteria > Bacillota > Clostridia > Peptostreptococcales > Anaerovoracaceae > Lentihominibacter. Next base: position 3,168 of record CAKQIZ010000080.1, on the reverse strand, counting down.
GATCCTGCATCGAGCTGATTTATGCCGCTGATCAGAAGTCCTGAATTGTCGCTGAGCTGCGACATTCCTGCAGCCAGCTCCTCTGCTCCTGCTGCGAGTTTAGTCTGGCCTGCAGCAAGCTTCTTTGCTCCTGCTGCTATATCATTCGCATTCGAAGTGAGAGATTCAGTTTCTGCCGTAGCATCGTCGAGACCTTTCTGTAAGTCCGCAACTCCTGCCTGGACTGCTGCCGTTCCCTTGACGAGTCCCGGATTTTCCTCCGTGCCGTCACCGACAGTTATTTCTGTGTATATCGCATTCAATCCGCTGTCGAGGCCTGCAGTGCCTTTGATGAGAGTCTGAGGAACTGCTATCATGTCCTGGTATTCTATCGATTTATCTATTGCACCCACGATAGAAGTGTACTCCTCATCAGTAATCTTACCTGCTGCCTTCAGTCCTTCAAGCGCAGTCTTTGCACCATTGAGATACTGCAGACTCGCACCCTTTGCCTGTTCTATGTCTGTCTGAAGAGCCGTGACACCATTCTTTATACTATTGGAAACTGCCAGCACTCCCGGATTTTCCTCCGTGCCGTCTCCTGTATCGAACGCTGTCTTGAGATCTGCTGCACCTGTCGTCAGCTTGCCGCTTCCCACTGACAGCTGAGCAACACCGGTTTTCATTTTCTCGAGATTAGTGCTCAGCGCTTCCGAAAATTCTGCCGTTCCCTGTTCGAGTCCCAGGCTGCCGCTCAGTGCATCTACAAAATTGAGACTGAGATCGGAAGCTCCTTTGTTCAGCTTGCTGACTCCCGTTGAAAGAGCTGCCGAGCTTGTGCTGAGCTTGTGTATACCTGCATACAGAGTGTTCGTACCGCTCATAAGCTCCTTCGCCGCACTGTCCAGCTCCTCGATCTGTCCGTCGGGATCCATCGAGGAAAGCTTGTCAGTGTCGATATCCTGGAAGAAATCGTTAGTGACTACAGTCATCAGATCTTCCGGAGTGAATTCTTCAGCATCACCTGTGATTTCAACTGTGCTTCCGAATCCGAGCTCAGACTCCGAAAGACCCAGACTTTCCGCAACTCCCGGAGCAGCCATTCCGACTATGAATGACTTTTCTCCGTCATCGATCACTTTGCCGCTGCTCACCGTGATATTCTCAAAGCAGTCGTTTTCTATGATCATGCCTGTAAGCACAACGAACGGAACTTTTACATCACTGCCATTCACATTGACAGTCGTGTTGTTCTCGTAGCTGATAACGACCCTGACCTTTCCGCTTTTGCCTTCAAGATCCTTTCCTGCCACTTCCTTGTCGTCGAGATAATATTTTACACTCATGGAGACCGGCGCATCCTTGTCCGTTTTCCCCTGATAGTAAATGTCTTTGCCTTTCGCAGCCCATGTTATCGTGTCGTTGTCACCCTGAGTGAACTTCTCTTTGCCCTTCGTGTTTTCTATATCTGTAAGAGAAGTCGTATCGCTGATCGTATCTGTCGAAGCCCTGTTCTTCAGATGATCGCTTACGATGATATCCGAAGTGCTTCCGTTGGACTCGGTCACTACATAGACTGTTTCGTCTTTTACGTTCCTGCCGCTGCTTTCTGCAGCGAACACCGGCGCTGCAGTCATCACGAATGTCACTGCAGCTGCGGCAACGCAGGATATTATTTTAGTCTTTTTTGATTTATTTATAAAGGTATTCATTCTGATTCCTCCTGTTATTCAACTGATCCTGCCGTTTCAGGCTCTGCTCCGCCTTTGGCGATAAAGCCTTTGCTGGTCTTGCATATGATCTTGTCAAACAGCATGAACATCGACGGCAGTATGAACATTACCACCAGCATGCTTACGATCGCGCCGCGCGCCATCAGGTCGCAGAGTGAACTGATGATATCTATATCCGAATACATTCCGACTCCGAATGTCGCTGCGAAAAATCCGAGTGCGCTGACCATTATCGACGGCATCGATGTCGAGTGCGCTATCTTTACAGCTTCATGCTTGCTCTTGCCTTCGTAGCGCTCGCGTTTGTACCGCGTGGTCATCAGTATCGCGTAGTCCACCGTCGCGCCGAGCTGTATCGTGCTGATACATATCGAGGCGATGAACGGCAGCTCCGTCCCTGTATAATAAGGAATGCCCATGTTTATAAAGATAGCCAGCTCTATGACAGCTACCAGTATGATCGGCAAAGATATCGACTTCAGGACTATAGCTATGATAATGAATATGACCGCAATAGAGATCGCACTCACAACCTTGAAGTCCTTGTCTGTGATACTGATCAAATCTTTTGTACATGGTGCCTCTCCTATGAGCATTCCATTATTATCATATTTTTTGACAACTTTGTTTATACTGTCGATCTGATCATTTACCTTGTCGCTCGCAACTTTGTATTTCGAGTTGATTATAAGCAGCTGATAGTTTTCGCTCTTTACTATTTTTTCAAGATTTCCCGGTATTATCTCATCCGGTACAGCAGGGCCTACCGCACTTTCGAGTCCCAGCGTGTACTTGACGCCGTCTATCTTGTCGATATCCTGCATCATGCTGTCGACGTCTTTCTTATCCATATCGGCATCTACAAGCAGCATATGAGTCGTGTTCATGTCAAACTCTTCTCCGAGCTTGTCGTTAGCGATGTGGAAAGGCAGAGTATCCGGCACGCTCTTGTCGAGGTTGTAGTAAACGCTCGTGTGAGTGTATCCGAAATATGCCGGTATCATCAGCACGATGAATATCACTGCGAATATCCCCGGTTTCTTAGTCACCAGTCCTGAAAGCTTATCGAACTTAGGGATGATACCCTTGTGCCTTGTCTTCTCTATAAGCGGCTCAAACGTCAGTATCAGCGAAGGCAGTATCGTGATACAGCCCAGCACTCCGAAAATAACGCCCTTTGCCATTACGATACCCAGGTCTTTTCCAAGCGTGAAAGTCATGAAGCAAAGTGCCAGAAAGCCTGCGACTGTAGTAAGCGAGCTGCCCGTTATAGAAACGAACGTGTTCGCTACCGCATGAGACATCGCTTCTTCCTTGTCTCTTCCCAGCTCGCGCCTCTGTTCTTCGTAGCTGTGCCACAGGAATATCGAGTAGTCCATCGTGACTCCCAGCTGCAGCACTGCGCTGAGCGCTTTCGTGATATAGGATATCTGACCCATGAACACATTCGACCCCA
>CAKQIZ010000079.1 GCA_934247125.1 uncultured Clostridia bacterium | reverse complement strand
AGAGGTCATGAAGGTTCTATAACTATGATACCGATACTGACTATGCCTGAAGAAGACAAGACACACCCGATACCGGACCTCACCGGATATATCACTGAAGGGCAGATCATATTGTCGCGCGATCTTTACCGAAAAGGAGTACAGCCTCCGATAGATGTCCTGCCGTCACTTTCACGTCTGAAAGACAAGGGTATAGGTCAGGGAAAAACACGTGAAGATCATGCAGATACGATGAACCAGCTTTTTGCTGCTTATGCCAGAGGCAAAGAGTGTCTGGAACTGATGACTATACTGGGAGAGGCGGCCCTTACCGATATAGATCTTATGTATGCGAAGTTCAGTCAGGAGTTTGAAAAACAGTATGTATCACAGGGATACGAAAAAGAACGTAATGTGGAAGAAACACTTGATCTGGGCTGGGAACTGCTCAGGATGCTGCCGAAGAGTGAGCTTAAGCGAATAAAAGATGAACTGATACAGAAATATCTCGGGTAGGTGATGCACTATGGCAGAAAGAATGAATGTCAATCCTACGAGGATGATGCTGACTGCTCTCAAGAAAAGACTGAAGACTGCGGTGAGGGGCCACAAGCTTCTCAAAGATAAACGTGACGAGCTGATGAAAGAATTCCTTGAGCTGGCTCGTGAAAACGGGAGGCTGCGTCAGGAAGTGGAGAAGTCTCTTGAAAGGATATACAGAAACTTTTCGGTAGCGAGCGCGATGATGAGCCGTGAAGTCATGGAAGAATCGCTGATGTTTCCGAAACAGGGCGTCATACTTGATCTGGAAAAGAAAAACATAATGAGCGTCAATGTACCGAGATTCCCTTTTGAAACTATTGCAAAAGATCCGGCAGATATTTTGCCGTACGGTTTTGCAAGAACTTCGGGAGAACTCGACAATGCTGTTTACCAGCTCGCTGATATACTGCCCGCACTGCTGGAACTTGCAGAAAAGGAGAAAGCCACTGACTTGCTGGCTGCAGAGCTGGAAAAGACCAGACGCCGTGTCAATGCGCTGGAATATGTTATGATCCCGAGACTGGAAGCAACTATCAGGTATATCCAGATGAAGCTTGATGAAAATGAAAGGGGCAATCAGACAAGGCTGATGAAGGTAAAGGATATGATGCTTGAGGAAAATATCAGGCAGAAGCGTGAACGTGATAAAAGAGAAATGGAAGCCCTGGCAGAATAGATCATATCATTAATGTTATCAGACCGTATGGAATATCGACGAAGCAAAATCCCGCCTGTGTTTATGTGCAGACGGGATTTAGTGTATGGCAGTATGACTGCCGGTATATTATTTTTTGAGGATCATTTCTGATTTTTTTTACTGTCGATCTCGGCGAGCTGTGCAGCCACGCTTTCGAATGAAGTGGAGCCTTTTGACTTCTTCGCTTTGATGCAGCTTCTGACAGCGATCTTTTCATAGATGTCATCGTCGAACTTGTCGGAGAACGATCTGAACTCATCCATCGTCATATCTTCGATCGCGATGCCCTTGTTGATGCAGTAGAGGACTATTTTGCCGATGATCTCATGGCAGTCTCTGAACGGGATACCCTTTGAAACGAGGTAGTCGGCTGCATCTGTAGCGTTCATGTAGCCGTATTTAGCAGCGCTTTCCATCTTCTCTTCGCGAACTTTCATCGTGAGGATCATCTCGGTGAAGATGCCCACTGACGCCTTGAGCGTGTCTACAGCATCGAATACAGGGATCTTGTCTTCCTGAAGGTCCTTGTTGTACGCGAGCGGCAGGCCTTTGCATATAGTGAGAAGGCTCATCAGGTCACCGTATACGCGGCCTGTTTTTCCTCTGATCAGTTCAGCCATGTCCGGATTCTTCTTTTGCGGCATGATGCTGCTGCCTGTCGAAAACGAGTCGTCGATCTCGATGAAGCTGAATTCGACTGAGCTCCAGAGTATCAGTTCTTCGCAGAATCTGGAAAGATGCATCATCGTGACAGCGCAGCAGTTTATGAATTCGATCGCGAAATCTCTGTCCGCTACGGCGTCCATGCCGTTAGGAAGGACTTCTGCAAATCCGAGCTTTTCAGCGAGAAAATCTCTGTCAGTATCGTACGTAGTGCCCGCAAGGGCGCCGCTTCCGAGAGGGAGTCTGTCTACCCTTTTGAGACAGTCGCTGAATCTTTCCCTGTCTCTTGAGAACATCTGGTAGTATGCCAGCAGATGGTATGCCAGTGTCACAGGCTGTGCACGCTGCAGATGTGTGTATCCCGGCATAACTGTATCGGTGTGTTCCTTTGCGAGCTTTTCGAGCGCATCGAGGAGTTCACTCAGCACGCTGTCGACAGCGGCAGTCTCTTTTTTGAGGTATAGCCTTATATCGACTGCGATCTGATCGTTTCGGCTTCTTGCTGTATGAAGCTTTTTGCCTGTATCGCCTATCCTCTCTGTCAGGATGGATTCTATGTTCATGTGTATATCTTCTGATTCTATGGTGAATTCGACTTTGCCGGCTTCGATATCCGCGAGGATCTCCCTGAGTGTTTTTATGATCAGCTGTGATTCTTCAGGTGTGATGATCCCCTGTTTTCCCAGCATTTCAGCATGCGCTATGCTGCCTGTGATATCCTCCCTGTACAGTCTCTGGTCGAATTCGATGGATGCGTTGAATTCGTCTGCTGATGAAGTAGAGGCTTTTGCGAATCGTCCTTTCCAAAGCTTCATATGTTACGGTTCCTCCTTTGATGTTCAGTCACTGAATTGAAATTTTCTTTTGTAATGAAAGCCCTCTGCATAGTGCTGATGTGTGATGTTCAGCCTGTATGCAAAGGGTTTCAGGGATATATCCGTGAGGATATGAAATGTCAGTTATATATGTCTGCTACTCGATAAAGTCTCCGCCTTTGAGGACCTTTCTTTCGAGAGCTTCATGTTTCTTGGCTCCGCCTTCTACTGTCTGCTTCTGGATAGCGCGTATCTTGAGCGGCAGTGAGAACAGGTTTATGAAGCCTTCGGAATCCTGCTGGTTGTAAACTTCGTCTTTGCTGAATGTAGCGAATTCTTCGTTGTAAAGCGAGTAAGGTGATTTCTTGGCTGCTACATAAGGAACACCCTTATAGAGCTTCATCTTAACTGTACCTGTAACTTCTTTCTGGGTCACATCTACGAAAGCGCTGATCGCTTCTCTGAGCGGTGTGAACCAGAGTCCGTCATATACGAGCTGCGCGAATTTCTGTGAAACGATGTTCTTGTACTGAGTCGTGTCTCTGTCGAGGATGAGCTGTTCGAGTCCTGCGTGAGCTGCGAACAGGATAGTTCCTCCGGGAGTCTCGTATACGCCTCTGGACTTCATTCCGACGAGACGGTTTTCGATGATATCGATAGTCCCCACGCCGTTCTTGCTGCCCAGTTCATTGAGTTTTGTGAGGAGTGCGACAGGATCCATCTTTTCGCCGTCGAGCGCAACAGGGATGCCCTGTTCGAAATCGATATCCACATAAGTAGGTTCGTCAGGAGCATCTTCCGGTGCGACGCTGAGAACATGGATAGTCTTGAGATGTTCGTTCCATGGATTTTCGAGTTCGCCGCCTTCATGGCTGATGTGCCATATGTTCTCGTCACGGCTGTATATTTTCTTAGTTGTCTGGCTGATAGGAATATTGTGAGCCTTTGCATATTCTATCAGGTCTTCTCTCGATGAGAAATCCCAGAATCTCCATGGAGCTATGATCTTGATGGCAGGATTCAGAGCCTTGATAGTAGTTTCGAAACGGACCTGATCGTTTCCTTTTCCTGTGCATCCGTGAGCTATGTAGAACGCTTCTTCCTTTTCAGCGATCTCTACGAGTTTCTTTGCCATCAGAGGTCTTGCCATGGAAGTTCCCAGCATGTACTGCCCTTCATATATAGCGCCTGCCTTGAGAGTAGGCCATATGTAATCTGTGATGAATTCTTCTCTGAGGTCTACAGTGTATGCCTTGATAGCACCTGTAGCCAGCGCTTTCTTTTCGATCGCGTCAAAATCTTCGTTCTGTCCTGCATTGCAGCATACTGCGATAACGTCGTAATCGTAGTTTTCCTTGAGCCATGTCATGATAACTGATGTGTCGAGTCCGCCTGAGTATGCCAGTACAACTTTTTCCTTAGCCATTTGTATGTTCCTCCTGAAAATTGATTTATATGTATTCGTTATTACTCAAATCATGAATAAAAATTAGCAACTGTTTATTATTATACATAAGAAATGTATAAATTCAACCCCAATAACGAAAAAAAAGTAAATTTTTCTTCACAATTTAAAAATATGGAGACTTTGCATATAAATTATTGTAAAATAAAGCTGTAGAGGTGATCATATGAAAGTAAGTTTTGACGAAAAGCACATAAAATGGGGCTTTACTGCATTCCTGGTGATTTTATGCAGTATTATTGTATTTTTTGCAATATACAGGATGTCAGACGTGAGCCATATAGTCAGCAAAATCGTTTCAATACTTACTCCGTTTATATACGGGCTTATAATGGCATATCTGCTCTGCCCTGTATACAATTTCACAGTGCGCAACGTATATGCGCTCTTAAAGCGTCCGAAGCGTGAGATACCAAAGGCTGCAGCTATTTCCAAGGCCATCGGCACCATCGCGTCGCTCGTACTGCTGCTGGTGATAATCGGCGGTATACTGTGGATGATAATACCGGGTCTCGTAGACAGCGTAGTGAAGATCATCAGGCTCCTGCCGTCGAGTATGGACAGTCTCAAGGACTGGCTCGACCTCAGGATGACGCGCATGCCGGGGCTCAAGGATATACTGGACGGGTGGATAAATAATTTCACCGACAATGCCATAGCTTTTGTGACAGACAGGATCCTTCCGGAGTACGGAGCGATAGCCAGCAGCATATCGACAGGTGTTATAGGTGCGATAAACGTAGTGAAGAACTTTTTCATCGGCATAATAATATGCGCATATTTTCTTAACAGCAAGGAGACGTTCGCAGCCCAGATGAAGAAAGTGATAATGTCTGTTTTCAGGAAAGAAACGGCTGACGAGATCCTCGCGGGAGCGCATTTCACGAACAGGACGTTCGGCGGATTCATAAACGGCAAGATCATAGATTCGCTGATAATCGGTATACTGTGTTTCATTTTCATGTCGATATTCGGATGGGAATACACACTGCTGATAAGCTGTATAATAGGTATAACCAACATAATACCGTTCTTCGGTCCGTTCATAGGAGCGATACCTTCGGCGCTGCTCCTGCTGATGGTGGATACGAGACAGTGTATATATTTCGTGATATTCATACTGCTGCTGCAGCAGTTCGACGGAAATATACTGGGTCCAAAGATCCTTGGCGATTCGACAGGGCTGGCCAGCTTCTGGGTACTGTTCTCAGTGCTCGTGGGCGGCGGGTTGTTCGGTTTCATCGGCATGGTGATAGGTATACCTGTATTTGCGATAATATATGCATATGTGAGGAGAGCGGTCAATAGCAAGCTTAGAAAGCGCGGGCTTTCAACGGATCTCGGTGAATACAGAGTAGAGACATGTTTCATGAAGATCGACAGGCCGAAGCGCAGCAGAAAAAAGAGAAAAGGCGGTAAAACGATATGACTTTTGATGATATAAGGAAAGAATTCGGGGACAGGATCCCCGGAGTATGTATAGAAGAGGACGTGCCGATGGCGCAGTATACGTCATTTCGTGCAGGCGGAAAGGCGCGCATGATGGTCGTTCCGGCAGATGCGGAGCAGCTCAGAGCAGTGCTTGGAGTGCTGGCGGGATCCGGAGTGGAGTATATGGTGCTTGGAAACGGTACTAACATACTGGTGAAGGACAGCGGATACGACGGTGTCATCGTCAAGATCGGGAGCGGTTTTGACTATGTGCGTCAGGAGGACTGCAGTCTTATCTGCGGCAGCGGTACACGCATGTCTGTCGCTGCAAAGGCTGCACTTGAGGGCGGTCTTTCGGGTTTCGAATTCGCATCGGGGATACCGGGATTCACGGGAGGAGCCGTGTTCATGAATGCGGGTGCATACGGCGGAGAGATGAAGGATATACTCAGACGTGCGAAGATAGTTTCGAAGGACGGATCGCACGAGTTTTACATGACGGCAGACGAGCTTGAGATGGGGTACAGACATACGAAGCTCCATGATACAGGCGATATAGTGACAGAAGTGGAATTCGTTCTGGAGGAGGGCAATCGCACTCAGATAAAAGCGAAGATGAGCGAGCTGATGGAAAAGAGAAATTCCAGGCAGCCTGTGAACTTCCCGAGCGCTGGCAGCTTTTTCAAAAGACCGGAAGGATATTTTGCTGGAAAGCTGATACAGGACGCAGGTCTCAAAGGGCTTTCTGTGGGCGGAGCTCAGGTCTCGGAGCTTCACAGCGGCTTTATAATAAACAGGGGCGAAGCGACAGCGACTGATATCCTGCAGCTCATGGAGATAGTCCGGGCGAGAGTCTTTGACGAATTCGGGGTGAGGCTTGAGACGGAGGTAAGGATAATTGGATAATAAAGAGAAAATCTCAGACAGGTACAGGCTTATCTATGATCTGCATACACATACGACATATTCACATGGTAAAGGCTCCGTGGAGGACAATGTGAGAGAGGCTTTCAACAAGGGGCTCGATTTCATAGCGATATCGGATCACGGCCCCGGGCATCTGTTTTACGGGATAAACCGCAATGAGATCGTGAACATACGCAATGACATAGAGCGAATGAACGTGAAATACCCTAAACTCAATGTGAAGATGAGCGTTGAGGCTAATATAATAAAGGGCGGCAATGGACTCGATGTGACGCCGGAGGAATTCGAGGAGTTCGATTTCGTGATAGCCGGATATCACTATGGTCTGTTCGGATGCTGCTGCGTGAGGAACTGGCTGTGGAACAGGGGGTTCAGGTTCGGTGAGGAAAAACTGAGAAAAAAGAATACCGATATGGTGATAAGGGCGCTCCGTGAAAATGATATATCGATACTGACGCATCCCGGAGACAAGGGACCGTTCGATATAAAGGCGATCGCAGAAGTATGCGCTGAAACGGATACGCTGATGGAGATAAATACGCGGCACGGTCATATGACTGTCGATGAGATAAAGACAGCGGCACAGGTCGAGGATGTCAAATTCATAATCAGCAGCGACGCGCATACCCCGGACAGAGTCGGGGACTTTGAGGAAGGCGTGCAGAGAGCGCTTGACGCAGGTCTTGATATAAGCAGGATAGTGAACATAGAGGAGATAAAATGAAAGCAGTGATCGTAACAGGGTTATCCGGAGCAGGAAAGACGCAGGCAATAGACTGTCTGGAGGATATGGGCTACTACTGCATAGACAATATGCCGCCTGCACTGATAAAAAGCTTTATAGATCTGACCGGGAAAGGAAAAGGTATAGACAAGGCCGCCTTTGTGATAGATGTAAGGGGCGGCAGGCTTTTTGACGATCTCAAGGATTCTCTGGACGAGCTGCAGAAAGATGATATCGATTACAAGATACTGTATCTGGAAGCGTCGGACCGAGTGCTGCTGCGAAGATACAACGAGACGAGGAGACAGCATCCGCTTTCGGAGGGCGGTCCTGTAGCGGCGGGTCTGAAGCTGGAGCGGGAACGTCTCGAGGTGCTGAGAAAAGAAGCGGACTACGTCATAGACACTTCTAACATGAAGACGGCGCAGCTTTGGACAGAGATCAAGCACCTGCTTACGTCAGGCGAGAACCAGAAGACTTTTATCATAAATATAATGTCGTTCGGATATAAAAGAGGCACGCCGATGGCGGCTGATATGGTGTTCGACATGAGATTCATACCGAATCCATATTATGTGAAATCGCTTAGGCCGCTTACGGGCAATAATGCGAAGGTAAGCAGGTACGTTCTCAAGCACAAGGTCACGAACGATTTTCTCGACAAGGCCATGGATATGATCGAGATGCTGGTGCCTTTTTATATCAAGGAGGGAAAATACAGTCTGAACGTGTGCATAGGATGCACGGGCGGTCATCACAGATCTGTAGCGGTAGCCAACGAGCTGCACCGCAGACTTCAGGAAAACGGAAGAAGGACGACGCTGGAGCACAGGGATCTGTAGGATATGACGGCAGTTTTATAACAGCAAACAGGCGCCTCTCCGAATCATTCGGAGAGGCTTTTACATGATTAGCTTTAGCGAAGGATCCGACGAGCGATAGGGAGGAGGATCAATAATCCCCCGGCTATGCCGGGGAGATTA
>CAKQIZ010000078.1 GCA_934247125.1 uncultured Clostridia bacterium | reverse complement strand
CATATCAGGATCCTTCCATCCGGCAGCCTGCTATATTCATGCTTCATTTGCAGCAGCCTGTTATTTTCCGCATCATGCAAAGTCCGCAGCTTTGCAAATTGCCTGCTTTCAAAAATCCGCCTTATTTTATCTTCCATATTTTATCTTCCATTATACCCATATGTCCCTTTTATTCATTCATTGATTTGCCGATTTATCAGACCACTATCATAAACGCCCCGACGCTTTGTAATATTTTACCATCGACGGCGATAAATGTCAATATTTTACATTAAAAAACCGGGCCCGGGGACCCCACTTTCTGGTTCCCCGAAACCCGGCTCTAAAATCCGCATACTGATCATGAGCGGCCGCGCAGCCTGCGCTCCTCGCAGCAGCTTCATCTGCTGCAGCCTCACCTGAGGATGGCTGCACAGCTAACATCTTTACAGCCTGCAGCTCCGCAGCTTTGCTGCTTACAGCTTCCTCAGCAGATCGACTATCTCGAGCTTTTCCGCAGCAGTATCCGAAGCGTCCTTGATCACTCTTGCAGGAACTCCTGCGACCACTACGCCGGCAGGCACATCATCAACGACCACTGCACCGGCAGCGACTACCGCGCCCTTTCCGATGCGACATCCTTCCAGCACGACAGCGTTTGCACCGATAACGACATCGTCCTCAACGATTACCGGCTGTGCACTAGGCGGCTCGATAACGCCCGCGAGCACCGTGCCCGCACCGATATGACAGTTTTTCCCGACCGTCGCTCTTCCACCGAGGACCGCACCCATGTCGATCATGCTGCCTTCACCGATCACTGCTCCGATATTGATGATCGCACCCATCATGATGACCGCATTGTCACCGATGTCGACCTTGTCTCTTATCACTGCACCCGGCTCGATCCTGGCTTTGATATTTTTCATGTCGAGAAGCGGTATCGCCGAATTCCTGCAGTCGTTCTCGATCACGTAATCCTCGATACTGTCCGCATTTTTTTCGAGGATGCCGCTGATCCGGCTCCAGTCGCCGAAAACGATCTTGTCGCCGCTGCCGAACACCTGGCAGCCTTCAAAGTCAACAGGCGCTTTTTCCTTGACATATACCTTGACCGGAGTTTTCTTCTCCGCATTTCCTATAAATTCGATTATTTCTCTTGCTTCCATCTTTCGTGTGATCCTCCTTGGTGTTTCTGTTATGCAAATCCCCGGCATACGGTCCGCCGGCTGCTATGGGCGTATATGCTATTTATCTGTTCCGAACAGTACATCTTCCATGCTGTAAAGCCCCGGCTGCGCCTGTGCCGCGAACGCTGCCGCCTTGAGTGCGCCTGCCGCGAAGATCTTCTTCGATCCCGCCGTGTGCTTTACTTCAAGTATCTCGTCAGTCCCTGCGTATATCACTGTGTGCTCACCGGCGATAGTACCGCCTCTGATCGCGTGCACACCTATCTCCCTGCCGCGCTTCCTGTTGCCGTCTCTGCCGAAAACATGCTCATAGCTGCCATCCGCATCTGCGGCCTCAAGCAGCATCTTAGCAGTGCCGCTCGGCGCGTCAAGTTTCTTGTTATGGTGCTTTTCTATTATTTCTATATCAAATGTATCCTCCAGGATCGGCGTTATCTCTGCGATGACTCTTTTCATCACATTGATGCCGAGCGAATAGTTCGCGGAAAATACCACCGGCACTGTTTCCGCCAGCTTTTCGATCTCTTTGAGCTGCTCCGCCTCGAATCCGGTCGTTGCGATAACCGCCGGGCATCCGCTGGCTCTGCAGTAATCTGCGAGCATCTGCAGATTTGCCGGATTGCTGAAATCGATGATCACGTCGAATCCTCCAAGATCCTCCGGTCTCTGCCCTTCCATCGGCTCGATCACACCCGCCAGCTCATAACCTTCCTTCTCCTCTGCCATTCCGGCGAGCACTTTTCCCATAGCGCCGCCGCCTAAAATTGCTGTTCTCATACTTGTTACTCCCTCATATATATTTTATACCTGTATCGTTTCATTTTCATGCTGTCGCATACTGCTTATCTGCACGCCTGCTCCCGGCGCAGACAGAACTGCCCGTCAAGTATCTTCTCCGACGGGCCTTCCATATATACATTCCCGTCTTCTGCCACCTCGATATTCAGCGTTCCCAGCTTGAGGATGACATCTGCTCTGCTGCCGCACAGCCCTTTGATTCCCGCTGCCACGACCGACGCACAGGCACCCGTGCCACACGCGAGAGTCATTCCGACGCCTCGCTCGTAAGTCTGCACCTCCATGGTCGCATCGTCTATTACCTTTACAAAATTCACATTCGTTTTCTCGCGGAAAAGCCGGTGATTGCATATCTCCTCACCGATCCTCGGCACATCGATATCCTCGAAATTTTCCACAAAAACAACAGTGTGTATCGTCCCCATGAAAAAGCTGCTCACGCTGATATCGCTTCCATCCTGCAGCGCAAGATCCAGATCCATGTAATCCTCGTACTCGATGTCTGCATTGATAGCCTTTCTGGAAAACACCGGTTTCCCCATGTTTATCCTCACTCTGAACGGCTCATCGCAAGTAACGTCAACGATCATATCGCCCGCAAGCGTCTTTACCGGATAGCTGCTGCCCGACGCGATACCTTCCTCGCGGCAGAAATGCGCAAAGCATCTGATCCCGTTGCCGCACATCGGTGCTCTGCTGCCGTCGCAGTTGAAAAACACCATTTCCAGCGCCGGCTCCGTCCTTACTACTATCATACCGTCAGCGCCCACCCCGGTGTTGACGTCGCAGACCTTCTGCGCCAGCTCCGGATAACCGCCAGGCTGGACCTTCGCCTGCAGTTCGTTTTCCTTTATTATCACGAAATTGTTGCCACAGCCGTGATATTTTGAAAATGTGATCATATTTTTACCTGCCTTCTCTCATCAGTTCTGTGCATGTCTATGCAAAATCGCACTGTGCCTGTTCTTAGTCTTCTGCTTCGAGTCTGAACTGATCCTCGTACGTTTCACGTCTGATGATCAGTCTCGCTTCGCCGTCTTTTGCAAAGACTACAGGCGGTCTTCCGAGCCTGTTGTAGTTGCTTGCCATGGAATATCCGTAGGCACCTGTCGAGTAAACTGTCAGCAGATCGCCCGGCTCTGCTTCCGGAAGATCGATCTGTGCGATCAGTATGTCGCCGGATTCACAGTTCTTTCCCGCCACGCAGTATGTCTTCTCCGGATTCTGCGAGAGTTTCTCCGGCAGGACTGCCGTATATTCCGCATCGTAAAGCGCATGCCTGATGTTGTCGCTCATGCCGCCGTCGACGAAGATGTAGTTCTTGTCTCCGCTTTTCTTCATGTCTCCGATGGTGTAGATCGTGTATCCCGCTTCGCCGACCATCGCTCTGCCCGGCTCAGTTATCAGCTTCGAGATCGTCACGCCCTTTTCATCGAGCGCCTTTTCCGCATAATGCACGAGATTTGCGCACATTTCTCCGAGAGGCACCGGATGATCGGAATCCACGTATTTTATACCGAAACCTCCGCCGATGCTCAGCTCCAGACCATCAAGCCCTCTTGCAGCCTTTACATCAGCGAGAAAACCGATCATCGTGCCGAGCGCCTTCTCAAATGACTCTGCCTCGACGATCTGTGAACCTATATGGCTGTGGAAACCCGCAAGCTTTGCATATCTGCCGGCTGCCATTTTGTCTATCACATAATCTATATGCTCGCGGTTCTCGATATATATTCCGAACTTGGAGTCCGGCTTCGACGTCATGATATATTCATGAGTGTGAGCCGAAATGCCCGGATTTATCCGCAGCAGCGCCTTCACAGGCCTCTGCTTTTCCTCTGAAAGCTTCACGAGCCGGTCACACTCCATGATGTTGTCAACTACGAAGTAGCCGATGCCTGCGTCCAGAGCCATGCAGATCTCCTCGTCGCTCTTGTTATTTCCGTGGAAATATATCTTTTCTTTGTCCACTCCGGCTTTCAGTGCGCCGTACAGCTCTCCACCGCTGACAACGTCGAATCCCGTACCTTCTGCGGCAAGCAGTCTGAACAGAGCCTTCGACGAAAACGCCTTCGATGCGTAAACGACATCTGTATCGAATCTGTCTGATGCGAAATTCGCCACAGCATCCTTTGCCTGCTGTATTATTTTCGATTCATCGTATGCATAAAGCGGGGTACCGAATCTGTCTGCCAGCTCACGACAGCTCACCCCTCCGATCTGTAAAACTTCCATTGTTCTGCCTTTCTACTGCTATATATTATGATTTGCATATTATGCTGCTGTCTCCTGCATTCTGTGAGGTACATCCGGCCGCTCCGGCCTGATACAGCCTGTTCACGGCCGACTCACGGCTGATACTGATGTGCCCCTGTGCCCGCATGACTGATGCCCGCATGACAGAAAAAAATCAGCAAGGCTAAACCTTACTGACTAATCAAATAAAATCAAGGTCATATAAGGATAGCTCAACTGCCGGTCATCCGTCAGACAGTCATACGGCTGTTGACCGCATGCCCACCGGAGTCTCACGCCTGCGGCTCCGATTCGGCGGAATCGCCTCCGGGTAAGTCTCTGCCCGCCGGCTACTTATCCTTTCTTCTTTTCCGCACCTCTATCAACTATTGTTGTTGTAAGTATACTAAATATCGTCAGATTATGCAAGTGTATCTTGGTATTCAAAATGATCCCCCGATCAAACAAAGTTTCATCATATAAAAAGCGACGGCTCCTGCTTGATCGTTACGATCCGTGCGGCGCCGCCGGTTCTTTTACAAAGCTGTATCCGATCGTGTCACTGCCGGAACATTCTTCCCGGCGATCACGATCCGCTTCTGTTCATATCCTGCGTTTACTTTTTCTGTGAGGCGTGTTTTCTGCCAAATACCGCCACAGCTGCGATACCCAGTACGCTCACTGCAAGCAGTGCGATCCAGATCACCGGATGAGCATTGTCACCCGTTTTAGGAGCTGTACCCTTGTCTGTGTTCTGATCCGTTCCGCCAGACTGTGAAGGTGTCGCGCCGTCCTTTGCAAAAACTGCAGTCAGCGTCGTGCTTTCTTTCACAGTGAAGCTGTATGATGTGTCCTTGCTTACGACATTTCCCTGCCAGTCTTCCCAGCGTACGAAATGATAGCCCTTGTTCGCTACAGCTTTCACGGCAGCGCTGGTGTCGCAGTCATATTCGCCTGCTCCGCTCACCGTTCCGCCTTCAGCCGGCGAAGCCTTGAGGTCGATCTGACACTTTTCGGCAGGTGCTTTGAGGATGAAGTGGCTCACTGCCATTCCACTTTTATCGGCAATTGTTACAGGTCTGTCACCTACGTTTACAAAACTTCCGCCCTTAGGCACTGCAACATAATTCTGTACGGAATCAAACCCTTCCATTCCCACATTGCCGTAATTCGATAATGCTCTGAAAGACTCAATGACAGAATCATCATCCATCGTTATCTTTTCTGTCCAGAACTGGCCAAATGTACCGTTGTCTGCAACCGTCAGACTGCTGTTAACAAGATCGATCCCGCCATTTGTCATCCACGATAAATGCGTCAGTGTGACATTACTGTTTTCAAGCTTCAACACTGCATTTTCAGCTCCAACATTGCCGTTGGAGATCGCAGACCCGATCACCGTCAGATCTGTAAATGTCAGATTGCCGGCAACGTCAAAATGCCCTTTAAAAGAAGCGCCCTGTACACCTTTCGCCAAAGTTGCCTGGTTTGCTCCACTGTCATTCCTTGTTACATTCTGCGCACTGCATTCTCCCTTTACATTGATCGTACAGTCCTGCTTTGGAAGAATTATATCTCCTGTAACTGCCAGATCCTGTATCGTAAGAGTATTCGTGGCTGGATCCCATTCATAACCGTCTTTTGCCAGCGTCTTGTCCGCATGATTTCCTGACGTAAGATCGAGATCCCCCACTATCGCAGGTATGCTGTCTGCAAATGCTGTCGAAGGTATCAGCAGTATGAGAAGCAACAGTCCCATCACTACTGCTGTAAATCGTTTCTTCATAAAACCTTCCTTTCATTCATATGTCAGCCATATGCTCCGTGCCCGACAATCAGGCGCCGGAATAACCTGACCTTTTTCACTGATCAGATCTCCCCGGTAATACCTGTGGATCTGCAACTCCTAAGGATCACAGATCCGCCGTCCGTGCATGCTCTGTGATCTAGTTCGTCTTTTTCTTTCTGGTCACAATGACTGCACCTGCTCCTGCGAGAGCTGCTAATGCCAGTATCCCGTAAAGGATCGGCATGCTGCTGTCGCCTGTTGCAGCTGACTTGTCATTTGCAGGTGCGCCTGCTGCCGGTATCTCAGCTTTTTCTACGAACTGGCATACCTGGCAAGTGCGCTGCTTTTCGCCTTTCTCTGATGCAGTCGCTTCCTTAATCACTTTCCACTCGCCGAACTTATGGCCGGTCGCCTTGATAACCACCGGTTCCTTGATCATCGTCATCTGTTCCTTATCCGAGTACATGCTTCCGCAGTTGTCGCACATCCAGTATGTTTCAACACCGTCTTCAAGACAGTTTGCAGCTTTTCCCGGGACTTCCTTCAGCTCATGTTTTCCGTAGTAGTCTCTGCAGACGTTTGCTTTCACTTTCTGAGTTGAAGCCGCTTCAACACCTTCGATTTCTGCCGCTTCAGCACCGCCTTCTGCCTTGAGATCTGCATTCTTTTCCACATCGAAAGAGCATGAAGCAAAGTTATTAGTCTCTATCAGAGCGCCTGCAAAGCCGCCTGCTTTGATATCTTTACTTGCACTCGTCACTTTTCCTGCTGCATGGCTGTTTGAAACAGTATTTGCTTTACTATTCCCATCGACTGTTCCTGCAAAGCCGCCGACTTTTGGTTCCCATCCGTCGACTGTGCTTTCAACGTCTCCGGCCGCAACGCAGTTGCTGATCGTTACACCCTCTTCGACATATCCTGCAAACCCGCCGACATTCCAGTCGCTTGCAGTGACTTTTCCCTGGGCAGCACAGTGGTCTGCTTTGCTCTCAAAGAACAGAATTCCTGCAAATCCGCCGACTGACCATGATCCGCTGACATTGCCTTCAGCTGTACAGTTTTTATATGTTCCATTAAAGTCTTCACCTACAAAGCCGCCCGCACAACCTGCACCTTTTACTTTTACGTCAGCTGTGCAGTTTTCATAAGTACCGTAGCTGTTATATCCAGCAAGGCCGCCGGTACGCGCACTGCCACTTTCCACGATACCGCTCACGGAACAGTCTTTTACACTGGTCGTCATGCCATATCCTTGAGCTGCTGATCCGATAAGGATTCCTGCATTTTCAGTCTCATCGCCTGACTCTGTTTTGACATATGCATCTTTGATCTTCAGATTTTTGATTTCGTATCCGGTAAAGTTTCCGAACAGACCTGCGCTGAAATGATCGTCGCTTTCGTCTACGCGAAGCCCTGTAATCGTTTTGTCATTTCCGTCAAAATATCCGGAAAATGCATGAAAAGATCCATTTGCCGTTCCCGATCCGATCGGTATCCACCTGTGTGCCGACAGGTCGATATCTTTTGTCAGTTTGAAATATTCTCTGCTGTGATCCAGGTCTACAACTCCTGAATTGATATCTGCTGCCAGTTTTGCCAGTTGCTCCGGTTTCTCGATCAGATATGGATCAGCCTCCGTTCCGCTGCCGCCCGCAAACGCTGTCGCAGCATTGTCGCTCCATTTCGTAGTCGGCACTGCCGGTGTCTCACTGTCTGCAAATGCTGCGGCCGGTATTAATGCCATGCACAGCATGAAGCATAACAGCATATATACTACTCTCTTCTTCATCTTAACTCCTTCCTCTCTTCCGAAATAAAATCGTGTCGAATTTTCTGAATCAATTTTAACACACCCACCCTGTAAGTGCAATTTGTTTTGTATATCATGGCGGTCTGCCGTCTGCTTATAGAAAAACCAAAACTCATTTGCCGGATGACTGTTATTGGTAAAAACAGCTGATTTCCGGCTCTTTTTTTGATGAAGAATACCAATAACCAAAGATCAAGAACTGATTTTTGGTATTTTAAACGCATAAAATGCCATATTTTATGAAAAAATTTACCAAAGGATCCCGGATGATTTGTCACTCTTGGTAATCACCTTTCCTGAAAGGGCAAGATTTTCAAGGATTTTACCAAAGAAGGCCGCCGTAAAACAGAAACCTTTTCATTCGAGTTCTCCGCTTTTCGTATCTCTGGTTTTCGTATTGTTTTTACAGCAAAACAGGCCCGCATGGTACTGTACTGACTAATATCAGCACAGCACCGGCAGGCCTGTTTCCTATATATGTTTTTTAGGGATTTCTATAGTTACTATGACGCCCTATTTGTCAGCCGGATCTACTTTCTTTCCTATGAAGTAGAATATCACGCCGAGAACAAGC
>CAKQIZ010000077.1 GCA_934247125.1 uncultured Clostridia bacterium | reverse complement strand
ACAGGACTTTTTGCTCTGTTCAATCTGTTCTCCGGAGGCGCGTTCAGTAACTTTACTATATTCGCACTGAGTATCACTCCGTACATCACGGCATCGATCATACTCCAGCTCCTGACGATCGCGGTACCTTCACTTGAAAGACTGGCGAAGGAAGGAACTGAAGGAAGAAAGAAGATCGCGCAGTACACAAGATATCTTACGGTAGTACTTGCGATCTTACAGGCGATAGGCGTATCTGTAGGGCTTTTCAGACAGGCGCTTATCAGCACATCTTTCTTTGATGTAGCTGTAATCGTACTGGTACTCACAGCAGGAACAGCATTCCTGATGTGGCTGGGCGAACAGATCAACGAATATGGTATCGGCAATGGTATTTCGCTCATAATCTTCGCGGGTATAGTATCCAGACTGCCATCCGCAGTTCAGGAGATTTGGACGAAACTCCAGGACGGCAGCATGAGTATAGTCACACTGATTATTTTACTGATCTTCTGTGTACTCGTAATAATAGGTATCATAGAAGTGCAGCAGGGTCAGAGAAGGATCCCTGTGCAGTATGCGAAGAGAGTTGTCGGAAGGAAGATGTACGGCGGTCAGGCTACACATATTCCACTCAAGGTGAATCAGGCAGGAGTTATCCCTGTAATATTCGCAATGTCATTCCTGCAGTTCCCGCTGACCATAACGTACTTTATGGATAATCAAAGCAGTGCCGCTGCCTGGATAGAAAAATGGCTTTCGCCTACTGGAACGCCGGGCGTATGGGTATATGCAGCATTCAATATAGTGCTGATAATATTCTTCACTTACTTCTATACATCAGTAACTTTCAATCCTGTGGAAGTTGCACAGAATATGAAGGCAAACGGAGGATTTATCCCAGGCATCAGACCCGGAAAGGCTACTATTGAATATCTAAACAGAGTTATGACAAGAATTACCTTTGTAGGAGCACTGTTCCTGGCAGCAGTTGCTATACTGCCTACAGTAGTGAGCCAGCTCGGAGGACTCAACTTCCACTTTGGCGGAACATCACTTCTGATCGCGGTCGGTGTAGCGCTTGACACGATGAAACAGCTGGAGCAGCAGATGGTAATGAGAAATTACCAGGGCTTCCTTAAATAAGGGAGAACCGGTTTCGCAAAGCAAAATGCACGAACCTTAAGGAGGTTAAGCTATGAATTTAATATTACTGGGCCCTCCGGGAGCAGGAAAGGGCACTCAGGCTGCTAAAATAATAGAAAAATACGATATCCCTCATATTTCGACTGGCGACATTTTCAGAGCCAACATCAAAGAAGGCACTGAGCTTGGTAAAAAAGCACAGGAATATATGAACAAGGGTGAACTGGTTCCAGATGAACTGGTTGTAGAGATAGCAACAGACAGACTCAAGGCTGACGACTGCAGGAACGGATTCCTTCTCGACGGATTCCCGAGAACTGTATTCCAGGCGGAAAAGCTTGATGAGTTCCTGGCAGGACAGGGCAAAAAAGTCGACCACGTTCTCGATATCGATGTGGATAAAGATGAACTGATGGTAAGACTTACAGGCAGAAGAGTCTGCAGGACATGTGGCGCATCGTTCCACATCGTCAACATACCGCCTAAAGTAGAAGGTATCTGCGACGAATGCGGAGCAGCCCTGATCCAGAGAGCTGACGACAATGCAGAGACAGCAGCCAACAGGATCGAAGTATATAACAAAGAAACAAAGCCGCTCATAGATTACTATGAAAAAGCCGGCAACATCGCTCACCTTGACGGAACGATAGGACTTGAAAATGTATTCAATGCTATTGTAGAGGTATTGGGTGAATAGGTATGATCATTATTAAATCAGATCAGGAAGTGGATTTAATGAGAGAATCGGGCAAGGTGACAGGGTTCATCCTCAAAGAGCTTGAGAACTTCATCAGGCCCGGTGTATCTACCGCTGACATAAACAGATTTGTTGAAGACACCATAAGAAAAAACGGTATGATCCCTACTTTCAAAGGTTACTGCGGATTTCCCGCAAGCGCTTGTGTATCGATCAACGAAGAAGTTGTTCACGGTATTCCGGACAAGAAGAGGATCCTCAGAGAAGGTGATATCGTCAGTGTGGACGTCGGCTCCACGTATAAAGGGTATGTAAGCGATGCAGCAAGGACTTATCCGGTAGGAAAGGTAAGCGACATTGCTCAGAAGCTTATGGATGCTACAAGAGACAGCTTTTTTGCAGGACTTGAATTCTGCAAGGTAGGCTGCAGACTGTCGGATATATCACATGCCATACAGGTCAAGGCTGAGAGCGAAGGCTTCTCGGTAATAAGAGACTTCGTCGGACATGGGGTCGGACAGGAAATGCATGAGGAACCGCAGATCCCTAATTACGGAAAAGCGGGAAGAGGCCCCAGACTTGCAAAGGGAATGGTTTTCGCCATTGAACCTATGATCTGCGAAGGCGGATACGGGGTCAGGACTCTTTCGAATGACTGGACTGTAGTTACCCTGGACGGTAAATTATCAGCTCATTACGAGAATACTGTGGTTATAACTGATGGTGAGCCGGAGCTCTTGACTCTGGCTGACTAAAAGCGAGGTGTTGATTAATGGCAAAGAAAGATGTCATAGAAGCGGAAGGCAAGGTAATAGAAGCACAGCCTAACGCAATGTTCATAGTAGAACTTGAGACCGGGCATAAGGTGCTGGCACATGTTTCCGGTAAAATAAGAACCAATTACATCAGAATTATCCCGGGGGATAAGGTAAAGGTAGAATTATCACCATATGATCTTACCAGAGGCAGGATCACATGGAGAGGTAAAGCGTAGATTCCATATCGTCAATCTGCGCGCTAAATCCCGCAGCTGTTTTGCTCCGGATCACAGATCCGGGAAAGCACTGCATGAAACCTCATCAGAAATCATGATTTCGAGAGCAGGTTTCAAGATTTAAGCAGAGCATAAAGGAGGATTAAAATGAAAGTCAGAGCTTCCGTAAAGCCTATCTGCGAAAAGTGCAAGGTAATCAAAAGAAAAGGAAAAGTTATGGTTATCTGCGAAAATCCTAAACACAAGCAGAGACAGGGCTAAAGCTGAAAATGTTTTGTTCCGGTGACTGTCCGCGCTTCCGTATGCAGACACATTGTCTGTTTGAAGCTGTGGAGGTCATCCTCACAAAATATTTCGCACAAATCATTTCAGCCGGCCGGTCCGGAAAGCAGACAGGGCAGCTGACGAATTATTATGGTTATATTGCTGACGGAATGATACCCGAAGCATATAAATCGATATAACACAAAGAACATCCCGTTTATATTACGACCCACCAGTATTGGTAATGGCGTGGATACGTGACGGAAGATGGGAATAGGAGGAAAATATGGCTCGTATAGCCGGTGTAGACTTACCAAACGAAAAAAGAATCGAAGCTGGTCTCACTTATATCTATGGTATAGGCTGGACTACTTCAAGAAAGATTTTAGAGAAGACCGGAATCAATCCTGACACAAGAGTCAAGGATCTCACAGAGGAAGAAGCCGGTAAGATCAGAAAGGTCATCGAATCAGACTACATGGTGGAAGGTGACCTCAGAAGAGATGTCAACATGAACATCAAGAGACTGATGGAAATCGGATGCTACAGAGGAATCAGACACAGAAGAGGTCTTCCAGTAAGAGGACAGAAGACTAAGACAAACGCCAGAACCAGAAAAGGTCCTAAGAAGACTGTAGGAAGAAAGAAGAAGTAAAGGAGGTAGAACGATATGGCTAAAGCTGTGAAGAAGGCAGTTAGAAAAAAGAGAAAAGAACGTAAGAATGTTGAAAAAGGCCAGGCACATATTCAGGCTACCTTTAACAATACATTAGTAACCCTGACAGATATGGCAGGAAATGCCCTTTCATGGTCAAGTGCAGGCTCACTGGGCTTTAAGGGATCAAGAAAGTCAACTCCGTTTGCTGCACAGTCAGCTGCAGAAGAAGCTGCAAAGGGTGCAATGGAGCACGGTCTTAAGACAGTTGAAGTTTATGTAAAGGGTCCTGGATCCGGCAGAGAAGCTGCGATCAGAGCACTTCAGACTGCAGGTCTTGAAATCACTATGATCAAGGATATCACACCGATACCACACAACGGATGCAGACCACCTAAGCGTAGAAGAGTCTAATTGAAGGGAGGAAACTAATATGTCAGTAAACAGAGATCCTATTTTGAAGAGATGCAGATCCCTTCAGATCGATCCTAGCCACTTAGGTATTTTTAAGGAATCAAAGAGAGCTCCTCAGAGAAGCATGAAAAAGATGAGCGAATACGGCTTACAGCTTCGTGAAAAACAGAGAGCAAAGTTCATCTATGGAGTTCAGGAAAAACAGTTCCGCAACACATTTGAGAAAGCAGCAAAGAAAAAGGGTATCACTGGTGAAAACCTTTTGATCATGCTTGAAAAGAGATTAGACAATGTAGTTTACAGAATGGGACTTTCGACTACGAGAAGAGAAGCCAGACAGCTGGTTGTACACAGCCACTTCCTCGTAAACGGCAAAAAGGTAAACATTCCTTCATATCAGGTTAAGCCTGGAGATGTTATCAAGGTAAAGGAAAAGAGCGTAAGCTCACCTAAATTCCAGGAGATAAAAGACATGACAGTAGGTCTCCCTGAGTGGCTGACTGTTGACAGAGAAAAGCTTGAAGGAAAAGTAGTAGCAGATCCTACAAGAGAACAAATCGATACACCGATCGCTGAGCACTTAATCGTCGAATTGTATTCCAAATAGTCCATTTACTGATCGCTACAGTTTTGGAATGAAAAGGAGGGTTTTGAGTGATAGAAATCGAAAAACCAACAATCGAATGTATTTTTTCAGACGAAGACGCCAATTACGGAAAATTCGTTGTAGAGCCTCTTGAAAGAGGATACGGCACGACCCTTGGAAACAGCCTGAGAAGGATACTTCTCAGCTCGCTTCCCGGTGTTGCGGTGACATCTGTAAAGATCGACGGTATCCTTCATGAGTTTTCTACGATCCCGGGTGTAAAGGAAGACGTTACAGAGATCATCCTTAACCTTAAAAAGCTTGCGATAAAGCTTAACGGAGAGAATACAAAAAGAGTGCTTATCAACTCGATAGGCCCTAAAGAAGTGACTGCGGCAGATATCTTAGGTGATTCTGATGTAGAGATCTTCAATCCGGATCTTCATATAGCGACTCTCGAAGAGAACGCTACTCTGATAATGGAGATAAATCTTGCAAGGGGCAGAGGATATGTTCCTGCAGATATGAACAAGGATGAAAACACGCCGATATCAGTCATCCCTACAGACTCGATATATACACCTGTAAGGAAAGTAAACTTTACAGTTCAGAATACGAGAGTAGGACAGGTAACTGACTATGACAAGCTTATCCTTGAAATCTGGACAGACGGATCGATAACTCCGAGCGAAGGGGTATCTATAGGCGCTAAGATCATGCAGGAGCATCTGAGCCTGTTTGTAGAGCTTACAGATTCGACCGAAAACATGGAAATCATGGTTGAAAAGGAAGAGAACCAGAAAGAAAAGGCACTCGAGATGACTATCGAGGAACTGGAGCTTTCAGTTCGTTCTTTCAACTGCCTCAAAAGAGCTGCGATAAACACTGTTGAGGAGCTTACTCACAGAAGTGAGGAAGACATGATGAAGGTAAGGAACCTGGGTAAAAAGTCATTAGATGAAGTTAAGCACAAGCTTGAAGAGTTAGATTTAAGTCTCAGGCAGAGTGACGAATAGTAAAAATAATCATAGGAGGATGCAGTGATGCCAGGATATAGAAAATTAGGCAGATCTTCAGCTCATAGAAAAGCTATGCTGAGAAATCTGGTTACAGATCTTCTCAGAGAAGGCAGAATCACAACTACTGACACTAGAGCTAAAGAAGCCAGAAGACAGGCAGAAAAAATGATAACACTTGCAAAGCGCGGAGATCTTCACGCAAGAAGACAGGTGCTTGCATATGTATATGATGAATCTGTTGTAACTAAATTATTTGAGGAGATCGCACCTAAGTACGAAGACAGACAGGGCGGTTACACAAGGATTCTCAAGCTAGGACCAAGGAAAGGCGACAACGCTGAAATGGTATTCCTTGAATTAGTTTAGTAATCAGCTAAAAAATCAATATCGACTGGATAGAGGCGCGAAATCTATCAGTACTCTGCAGCAGACCGGCAAAGGGAGCCGGGGCGATGCGCAGAGGAAAGGAGATCTCGCCGAAGGATCCTGACACCCTGGTCAGGATTCTGGGTCGCCGTATAATATGCGGCGGACTGTCACATTAGTGGAGTGCTATCCATGGAAATTCCCAGATGAATTTTATATACCATGGATTATGCGCTGCACGCTGTCCATGGTTTTTTCTTTCAGCAGGAAAATACCGGGCCGGCCAGGCAGCATAATGATTTACAGCATAAACAAGATCACATTAAGGAAATCACATTTACATTTATTTGGAGGAAAAAATGAGTAATTTTAGAAGCAGAGTGACCCGCATAATAATGCTGACTGCTCTGCTGGTAATAGCATGTCCGTTGTTTGCATTTGCAGAAGAAGCAGCAGAGGAACCGGCATTATACGCTACAGCATGGGCTATAGTACCGCCGGTTGCAGCTATCCTGCTTGCACTTATCACAAAGGAAGTATACAGCTCGCTGTTTATCGGTATCGTTATAGGCGGTGCGCTGTACGCAGGGAATTTCGAAGGTACGCTGACTCACGTTATCAGCGATGGTATCGTGGGCTCACTTGCTGATTCATACAATGTCGGTATACTGGTATTCCTGGTGATCCTGGGAGTAGTAGTAGCTCTGCTCAATAAGTCCGGCGGTTCAAAAGCGTTCGGAGTATGGGCGAGCGAACATATCAAGACAAAAGCAGGCGTGCAGTTTGCAACTATCGTACTTGGTATACTGATATTCGTAGATGACTATTTCAACTGCCTCACAGTAGGAAGCGTCATGTCGCCGCTGGCAGAGGAGAAAGGTATTCCGAGAACAAAGCTGGCATACCTGATAGACTCTACGGCAGCGCCTATATGCATCATCGCGCCTATTTCGTCATGGGCGGCAGCAGTAACAGGATTCGTTGAAGGAGAGAACGGGTTTACACTGTTCATCCAGGCTATCCCGTACAACTTCTACGCGCTGCTCACTATCGCGATGATGTTCCTGATCGTAGGAATGAAATTCGACTACGGAAAGATGAGAGAGTACGCTGACAAGATACAGGAATCAAAAGCTGACGACACTCAGGATCTGGCAGCAGAAAAGGCTGAGGGAAGAAAAGAAGGAAAGGTGATCGACCTGGTACTTCCTATCATCATCCTCGTCATCTGCTGTGTATTAGGCATGATATATACAGGCGGATTCTTCAGCGGAACGGGCTTTGTTGAATCGTTCTCAGGATCTGATGCATCTGTAGGACTGTCTCTTGGAAGTATCGTTGCACTGATCATAATCGTGATCGTTTATGTAGCAAGAGGCGTGCTCGGATTCAAGGAAAGCATGGACTGCATACCTGAAGGATTCAAGGCAATGGTCGCACCTATCCTTATCCTGACACTTGCATGGACGCTCAAGACGATGACTGACAGCCTTGGACTGGCAACGTTCGTATCAACGGCTACAGAATCAGTTGCAGGAACGTTCATGAGCCTGCTGCCGGCTATCATCTTCGCTATCGGATGCGGTCTGGCATTCGCTTCCGGTACATCATGGGGCACATTCGGTATACTGATCCCGATCGTTGTAGAAGTATTCCAGGGAAGCGATCCGCAGCTCATGATCATCTCGATCGCAGCATGCATGGCAGGCGCTGTATGCGGAGACCACTGTTCGCCGATTTCAGATACGACTATCATGTCAAGTGCAGGTGCAAGATGTAACCACGTTGCACACGTTACGACGCAGCTGCCTTATGCGATAACTGTTGCGGCTATTTCGTTCGTTACATATATCATCGCAGGATTCACAAGAAGCGCATGGATCTCACTCCCTGCAGGACTTGTTATCCTGATCGCGGTACTCGTTGTCATCAAAAAAACGCAGAAGCCGCTCAAGAACGAAACAGCAAAGGCATAAAGTATTGGTTTTGGATGATCTGTTTTTAATGATCTGAACGACCGGTAAGAACGACGATAAAAATAAAACGGAGATATCCGATCAGAAATGATCCATACGGTATCTCCGTTGTTTTTTGTAAAGAGGCGGCACGCACGTGCCTTTTGACATTTTATGCAAAGCCTGCACGCACGCGATTCTTTGGCATTCGATGTAAAAGCGCACGCTGCGCTTTTACAGTGCGTTCCGCTTATCGCTCATATACGATCTCTCCGTCGATAACTGTCATATCGGCCTTTACCGACTTGATCTTTTCGACAGGAGTTTCGAGTATGTTCTCGGACAGTACGACGAGATCAGCGAGCTTGCCCGG
>CAKQIZ010000076.1 GCA_934247125.1 uncultured Clostridia bacterium | reverse complement strand
CAACTGTGAAACGTGAGATGGGGGGAGCCAGAGCTGCTGTGGCGACTGTTGTTATACAGTGCGTGATCGCCTGGTGTATAGCGTATGCAGTGCATATTTTAGGTGTGGTTGCGGGGATCGCATAACGGGATCGGCATAGACCACATCAAACCGGCAGGCAAATGAAAGATGTGCTATAGCGTTGCATTTAACGAGGGTGTGTTTGTATGAATACTGCGAGTATAGTTATTATCATAATAATAGCAGTGCTGTTTATAGCGGCAGCAGCGATAATAAAAAAGAAAAAACTGATATCGTCATGCGGTGAAAACTGCGCATGCTGCGGTGCGTCAAAATGCCAAAGGAGAAAAAGCAGCAGAGTCATAAAAGATGACAGCGATATATGAAATGGCATGATATGTGAGTTTATACAACATACTGGCAGCTGATAAAATTGAAATCATGTTCAGCCGTATCAGAAAGAAAACTGATGCGGCTGTTTTTTTTGAGGGAAATTTCGTGCAAGGAAAAATTTTTCATAGTTTGTGAAAGAAATTTCTTTTGCAGAAGCATATTTTTGCATTTCATAAGGCTGTTATCAAATGTATGTGTTATGTTTTTTGTATAGAGAAAATCAAAAAATTCTCTGAAATTTCAATGTGTGCAGGCTAGCGAAGATAAAAATTCAACGATTGTTTGTCGAGTTGGCACGATGTTTGTAAGTATAATACATGCGAAAGATATGAAAGCGATAAAAAGCTGGAACTGTCAATCTTTCGTGAAATAATTATTCGTCATAACCAGAAGGAAAATTTAGTTAAGTGAGGATCAGTATGAGTACAAACAATCAGACATTGGAAAAGTCATTTAAACAAAGAGACGTACTTGCCATGGCTTTCGGAACGATGATAGGCTGGGGCTGGATAATGTTATCAGGTCAGTGGGCAGCTTCAGCAGGTATGCTGGGTGCCATTCTGGCTTACGTAGTGGGAGCAGTGCTTTGCATTTTTGTAGGTCTCGTATATGCGGAACTTACACCGGCTATCCCTTACACAGGAGGCAGCGTGGTGTTCTCTTACAAATCGATGGGTTACTGGCCGGCAGTTATCGCAGGTCTTGCAACAGCATTCGCTTATCTGGGTGTTGCAGCATGGGAAGGACCGGCATTCGCGACAGCTCTGAACTACATAGTTCCCATACCGGAGATCGGACATCTGTGGTCGGTACAGGGCGCTGACGTATGGGTCACAGTATGTCTCGTTTCAGTAATCGTTTCAGTGATAATCACGATAGTAAACTACTTTGGAGCAAAACAGGCAGCAGTATTCCAGACTATCGCAACTTTAGGACTCATCGTCGTAGGGATCCTGTTCCTTACAGGCGGAGCTGCATTCGGAGATGTGGAATACACTAAGCCGCTCCTCACGGATTTCAAAGGATTCACAGTAGTACTGCTGATGGTTCCTGCAATGTTCGTAGGCTTTGACGTTATACCTCAGTCAGCAGGAGAAATGGATGTGCCTCTCAAGAAGATCCCCAAGATCCTGATAATCTCGATCTGTATGGCAGCTGCATGGTACATGCTGATGATATTCGCAACATGTGTTTCGGCTCCGACAGAAGTTCGTACAAACGGAGTTATCCCTGTAGCAGACGCGATGGCATACGCTTTCGGAAGTCCTGTCTGGGGCAAGGTATGTATCGTAGGTGCAATGTGCGGTATCCTGACAAGCTGGAACGGATTCCTCTACGGCGGTGCAAGAGTGCTATTTTCACTCGCAAATGCAAAGATGCTTCCAGGCTTCCTTGCTAAGGTTCATCCTAAGTATCACACACCAAGCAATGCAGTGCTGTTCTGCGGAGCTCTGTCAACGTTCTCGTGTCTCCTCGGCTCAGGTGCTCTGACATGGTTTGTAAATGCAAGTTCATTCGGCGTAGTTATCGTTTATCTGATGGTAACTTTGTCATTCATCTTCCTGAGAGTTAGGCAGCCTGAGCTTGAAAGACCTTATAAGATCAAACATGCTAAGCTTGTTGGCGCAGTTTCGATCGGCGTTGTATGCTTCTTCGCTTACTTGTACCTGCCAATGGGTCCTAGCCCTCTGGCTTCGATCGAATGGCTTCTCGTATGCGGCTGGTTCGCATTGGGGCTTGTCCTGGCTCTTTATGCCAGAGCAAAGAATCGTAACGTTTCTCCGCTCGAAAGAGAAAGACTGCTGTTTGCAGAACAGAACTAAGAGCGTACAACTCACCATTTGTGTGCCCGATTTTTAATAATCATACCAATACAGAAAGCACCCGTTAATGAACGATTTCACTGACCGGGTGCTTTTCTGGCTGAGTCGACAGTTGAGACGACTTTTTCATTTTGAACTTGACACCAATTGGCGCAAATGTTACCATTTTAATTAATGGGTAAAATAATCAGAGTGATTATAATAATAAGTTAGATATACATCTGGAGGTTATCAAAATGAGCAGAGAAGAAATCATAGCTAAAATAAAAGGAATCGCGGAGAATGAAAAATTCAAGATTGATGCATTTTTCTTCTGTGGGTTCCCGTCAGGAAAGCCTAATCAGGAGCTGATGAAGGCGTGTGAGAAGTTTGTCGAAGCCGATGAGGCAGGCAAGGCAGATGAGACTGCAGCAAACGCACTGATCGCAGAGATGGAGGCAGCGCTCAAGGCTGAATCCGATGTTGCAGAAAAAGACAACATCACAAGCAGCAACGAAGACGTGAAACTCGTTCTTGCAAACAAGACTGTTCTTTTCGCATAGACAGATCTGATAAAACCATATAATATTGATTTAAGGCATGGCTGTTCTGTAAAAGAGCGGCCATGTTTTTCTGTGCGAAGACACAGGCAGCGCAGGTGCCGACAAGTTCATATGTCATTCAGTGGTTTCATATGATCCGCTGCTGTGCATAAAAAGAACTGACGTATCGGCATCTGTTTTACTGATACGTCAGCTTTAGACGGGTACATGTCAAGTTGTAAGGGTTTCACCTGCAGCCGGTCTGAGGTCCGGCAGCCGGACTGTCAGCAAGAGACTGCCGGGCGGTGTGCCGTGTCGCCTGCGGTGGCAAGCTAAGCTATACAAGCGGTTTACCGGTCATTTCCTCAGGGATATCGAGATTCATGAGCTTGAGTATAGTCGGTGCGATATCGCTCAGACGACCGCCGTCCCTGAGCTGTGAAGGGTGGTTCGCGATATGTACGAGCGGAACGTCGTTGAGCGAATGTGCGGTAACGACGTTGCCGTCCCTGTCCAGCATCACGTCGGCATTGCCGTGATCTGCTGTCAGCAGTATCTGACCGTCCTTTGCAAGTATCGCATCAGCGATCCTCGGAACGCATTTGTCGAGCGTTTCTATCGCTTCGACTGCGGCCTTCATCACACCGGTGTGACCGACCATGTCAGCATTTGCGAAATTGAGTATGATCAGATCGTATTTGTCAGTATCGATCGCCTCGAGTACTTTTTCGGTGACTTCGCAGGCGCTCATTTCAGGCTGCATGTCATACGTAGCAACTTTAGGCGACGGTATCAGTATGCGGTCTTCATTTCTGTTCGGAGCTTCGACTCCACCGTTGAAGAAGAACGTAACATGAGCATATTTTTCAGTTTCAGCGATCCTGAGCTGCGTCAGTCCCAGAGATGCGATGTATTCACCGAGAGTGTTGTGAAGCGTCTCCGGCGGGAATGCCAGCGTAACATTCGGCATTTCGGCGTCGTACTGAGTCATGCATATGTAGCAGATGTCTGATACTTTTTTCTTTCTGTCAAAGCCGTCAAAATCCCTGTCTACGAAAGTCCTCGTGATCTCTCTCGCTCTGTCAGGTCTGAAGTTGAACATGATCATCGCGTCACCGTCGTCTACAGGCAGTGCGCCGTCGATCACAGTCGGCAGTACGAATTCATCGTTTTCATCTCTCTCATAAGCGGCGTCGATCGCTTCTTTTCCGGAAGCGGCATGCATGCCTTCGCCGATGGTCATCGCATCATACGCCTTTTCCACTCTGTCCCAGCGCTTGTCTCTGTCCATCGCGTAATATCTGCCGGAGATCACGCCAAGCGTGCCGATACCTGCCTTTTCCAAATGGCCGGTAAGCATGTCGATATATTTCTGCGCGCATCTTGGCGGCACGTCACGACCGTCGAGGAAACAGTGCACGCACAGCTTCCCGATACCGTGTTTCTTTGCAAGATCTATGAGCGCCAGAAGATGGTTTATGTGGCTGTGGACTCCGCCGTCAGACAGCAGCCCCAGCAGATGCAGCGTCGAGCCGTTTTTCTTCACGTGATCGACAGCCTTGAGAAACGCTTTGTTTTCAAAGAACGAGCCATCCTCGATCGCCTTTGTGATCATCGTAAGATCCTGATACACTATGCGTCCGGCTCCGATGTTGAGATGGCCGACCTCAGAGTTGCCCATCTGCCCCTCGGGGAGCCCGACGTCCAGTCCGCAGGCTTTCAGCGATGTGGAAGGATATTTCGTGAATATCTCGTCAAGGTGCGGTTTGTCGGCAGCGGCGATAGCATTGCCGGTCGTTTCTTTATTGAGACCGTATCCGTCTAAGATCATAAGCATTGTCGGACGGTTGAATTTTTTCATGATTATTACCTCTCGTTAAATATTTTTCTGACTCCTATTATACACCATAAGCCTTTGAATTGTTATGAGAAAAATTATTTGATATAATAAATGATATATCATGTAAAGTACGGGGTGGCGCAAGATGCAGTGGACTGATGCACAGAAAAAAACTATAGAAACGAGAGACAGGAACATACTGGTGTCGGCGGCGGCAGGATCAGGAAAGACCGCCGTCCTGATAGAGAGGATCAAGAGCCTTGTGCTCGAAGACAAGACCGATATAGACAGGTTCCTGATAACCACATTCACGAACGCTGCATCGGCAGAGATGAAGGCGCGTCTCGAAAAGGCGATAAGAGAACAGATGGAAAAGCCCGGAGCCGACAGGCAGTTCCTGAAGCGTCAGCTGTTACTGATGCCCAGAGCAAGCATCAGCACGTTCCATACATTTGCACTGGAAGTGATGCGCAGATATTTCTACGTCACGGATCTGGAGCCGGGCTTCAGGATAGGCGACGACACTGCAGTGTCGATCATGAAGAACGAATCCGTCAATGAGCTGTTCGACGTGAGATTCAGCGACGACTACGACAGATTTTCGGCTTTTCTCAGGAATTACAGCAGCGACCGCAGCGAGAACAGGATCAAGCAGAATATCATAGCGCTTTACGATGAGATGCGCAGTATACCGCACTATATGACGTGGGCGAAGGAGTCAGCGGAGAAGCTGGGCAGTGATTCTCCGTCGACAGCACTGAAACTGGACGAGTTCGTGGCAGAAGAAACGTCGCGTCAGCTGAGAGAGGCTGCAGAGCTTTATGCAAAGGCTGCAGATGTGCTTGAAGTGGCTGGAATAGAAGGTCTTTTCGAAAAGGCGCAGGCCGATGCGCAGCTGATATCCGGCATGGCTTCGGGAGATGGGGAGCGGGATATGTCAGTCTTGTCTCCGGCTGAACGTATCAGCATTTTCGGCAGATTCCTGAACAGTGTGAAATTCAATCAGATGCGAGCCGCTAAAGACCAGAAGGACGACTACGCCGTGGTAAAAGATCACGTGGCGTCTTTGCGAAAAAACGGCAAAAAGATCCTGGACGACCTGCGCAAAAAATATTATCAGCGCAGTCCTGGCGAATATGATGAAGAACTGAAGCTTCTGTATGATGATACGAGATACCTGACAGGACTCATAGAGGACTTTGAGTATATATTCAAACAGAAAAAAGCCGATAAGAACATCGTCGATTTTGATGATGTCATGCATTATGCCATCGACATACTCAGTGATGATCTCGTGGCGGCGGAGTACCGCGACAGATTCAGATACATATTCATAGACGAGTTCCAGGACAGCAATATGCTGCAGGAGACGATCATAGGACGGATCGCAGGAAAAGACAACCTGTTCATGGTAGGTGACATCAAGCAGAGCATTTACAAGTTCAGGCTTGCCGAGCCGGAGATATTCAGGGCGAAGTATGCGCTTTATGCACAGGAGTCCGAGGAAGACAGCATCAAGATCGATCTGAGCAACAATTTCAGGAGCAAATATGCTGTCACGGAAACTGTCAATACCGTGTTCAGACGGATAATGGACGGATACGATGAGAATGCCAGGCTCAAATGCACTATAGATCATCAGTATCCGGGCATGGACACAGAGTGTCACATAATGGTGCCGGAAACGCAGGATTCGGAAAACGGCAGCTATGACGATGCGAAGCCTGAGGAGAAGATGATACTGAAGCTGATACGGGAAAGTCTCGGAAAAGAGATATATGATGTAAAGCAAGGCGTGTACAGAAATGTGGAGTACCGCGATATCGTCGTGCTTTCCAGAAGCAGATCGGGCATAAAGACGCTGGAGCGCTTTCTGAACAACGAAGGCGTGCCTGCTTTCGGCGAAAACACGGGCGGGTACTTCGAGACAGTCGAAGTCCAGGTATTCACAAATCTCCTGCGCGTGATAGACAATACGAATCAGGACATACCGCTGATATCCGTTATGAGATGCCCTGTGTTCGACTTCTCTGTCGAGGAGCTTGCGGCAGTCCGGATCGAATACCGTGACGGCAGTTTTTACGATGCTGTGAGAGGATATGCAGAAGGCGGCGAGGATGAAGCACTGAAAGAAAAACTCAGCCGAATGCTGCAGCAGATAGCATACTGGAAAGAGCTCAAGAACACGGTAACGCTCGAAGAACTCGTGAGGATACTGCTCTACGATACAGGTTACTTTGACTACTGCAGCGGTCTGCCGTCCGGAAAACAGCGTATTTCCAATCTGAGACTGCTGGTGGAAAAGGCGGGGCAGTTCGAGCAGACGAGCCACAGCGGGCTTTATGGCTTCATTTCATATATAGAAGCGATGAAGAAAAACAATCTCTCCATAGGGGAGGCGAAGGTCATCGGTGAAAATGAGAACGTCGTGCGCGTGATGACTGTGCACAAGAGCAAGGGGCTTGAGTTCCCCGTCGTCATACTGACAGGGATGGGAAGAAGCATCCGGGCAAGAGGCGCGGGCAGCGGAAGCATCATGCACAAGGACTTTGCGATCGGCATGCCTTATGTCAACAGAGATGAAAAGTGGCACAGAAAGACGCTGCTTCAGCGTGTGATCGAGGCGCAGAAGGCGAATGAGGAATTTGAGGAGGAAATAAGGATCCTCTATGTCGCGATGACAAGAGCTATGGATCAGCTGCTGCTGACGGGAACTGTGAAGGATCCGCAGAAGCTTGAAGACACGGTCGGTATCGGCAGATCGTTCATCGAGATGGTGTATGGTCCGCTTACTGATGTGGCAGAGAATGTCGTGATACATGAGGACGGCGGAGAAGACGGCTCATGTGACGATGCGCGCGTCCATTCCAGGGCGCGGATCGCCGACGTGTTCGGTATGAGCAGGGAGAGTGCTGATGATCGTCTGAGAGAGCTGATAGATGAAAGGCTTTCGTTCGAATATCCTTATATGGATGTTTCGGGAGTAAAATCGAAGTATTCGGTAACGGAGCTCAACAGGCTCAGGCAGGAGGCGCTTGCAGCAGAGGCGGGAGAAAACGCAGCTGCAATGTCAGCATATGCAAAGGCTGCAGCCGGCGAACTGCCGGACGGACGCGGTGAACGCAGTACGACTCTCGCACAGCCTGCGTTTTCCATGGAAAGAGACAGAATAAGCAGTATGCAGACCGGTACGCTGATGCATCTCGTGATCGAAAAGCTCGACTTTGCGGAAGCGGCGGCGCGCGGCAGCGTGTATATCAGAGAGACCGTGGAACGGCTTATGGCTGACGGTACGATAACGGATGAAGAAGCCGCTGCGGTGCGTACAGGTGATATAGAAGCATTTTTCCGCGGAGATCCGGGAAGACGTGCAGCGATGTCGGAGCATCTGTACAAGGAGCGCGAATTCATACTTCGCAGGAATGTAAAAGGAGCAGATACGATCGTGCAGGGTATCATAGACTGTTATTTCGAAGAGGAAGACGGCATCGTGCTGATCGATTACAAGAACAGTTATGCGGGAAACGAAGAACGTGAGCGTGAGCTCGTGCGGATGTATGAAGGTCAGATAGACATATACAGAGAGGCGCTGGAGTCTGCATGCGAAAAGCCTGTGAAGGAGGCGTACCTGTATCTGTTCGGATCGAAAAAGTTCGTCGCGGTAAAATGAAAAGTGATGCGCAGGACGACGGATATTTTACGATGTTTTTTATTTTTAAAATGAATGATAAAAAATACCGGTAAACGATAAAAATTTTTGAAATAAGTGTTGACAATATACCCATGGGGTGGTAAATTTAAACTGTAGTTAGCACTCGGAAGTGATGAGTGCTAACAACGGGAGGCCTAAGATGGATTTAAGTGAAAGAAAACTGAAAATATTACAGGCCATCATAGCTGATTTTATCAGGACTGCC
>CAKQIZ010000075.1 GCA_934247125.1 uncultured Clostridia bacterium | reverse complement strand
ATATATCCTGTCCTTGCGGACGACAACGGCTACAAGGAAAAAGAGCGCGAATACCTCAGGGATATAGTCGATGAAGGATCCGTAGACAAACTCCAGAAAAAAGCCACGAAATATGCAAATGAAGAGATCAGGAGAGCCACATATCAGGCGATGGAGGCATTCGTGCACAACCTCAACACGATGCATTCCAGAGCGGGCGCCCAGATACCGTTTTCCTCGATAAACTACGGTACGGACACATCGCCTGAAGGCAGGATGATAATAGAAAACATACTGCTCGCTACAGAAGCAGGCCTGGGAAACGGCGAAACTGCGATTTTCCCTATACACATATTCAAGATAAAGGAAGGCGTCAACTATGATCCGGGCGATCCGAACTACGACATGTTCAAGCTGGCGTGCAGAGTTTCAGCAAAGAGACTCTTCCCTAACTTCTCGTTTATCGACGCTCCGTACAATCTCAAATACTATCATGAAGGCGACCCTAACACCGAAGTCGCTTACATGGGCTGCAGAACGAGAGTAATAGGAAACATATACGATCCTGAACGCGAAGTCGTGGGCGGAAGAGGAAACCTGAGCTTTACATCGGTAAACCTTCCGAGAATAGCGATAAAGGCACATGGAGACATAGACTGGTTCTTCGAGGAGCTGGAGAGAAAAGTCGATCTGTGTATCGATCAGCTCATGGAAAGATTCAAGATCCAGTGCTCAAAGAAAGTAAAGAACTACCCGTTCCTGATGGGACAGGGGATATGGATAGATTCGGACAAGCTCAAGCCTGAGGATTCAGTGGCAGAAGTGCTCAGGCACGGTACTCTGACAGTGGGCTTCATCGGACTTGCAGAGTGTCTGAAAGCGCTGATAGGCGCACATCACGGGGAGAGTACTGAAGCACAGAGCCTCGGCCTTGAGATAATAGGGTTCATGAGGAAGAAGATGGATGAGGAGTCGAAGAAGACAGGACTCAACTTCACGCTGATAGCGACACCGGCAGAAGGTCTTTCGGGCAGATTCGTAAGGATCGACAGGGCGAAGTACGGCGTGATAGAGGGCGTCACAGACAGAGAGTACTACACCAACTCTTTCCATATACCTGTATACTATAATATAAACGCATTCGACAAGATCAGGCTTGAGGCGCCTTATCATGCGCTCACGAATGCAGGGCACATAACATATATAGAGCTGGACGGAGATCCATGCAAGAACCTCGACGCGTTCGAGCAGGTCGTAAGATGCATGAAGGAGAGCGGAGTCGGATACGGTTCTATCAACCATCCTGTAGACAGAGACCCTGTGTGCGGGTACACCGGCATCATCGACAACGAGTGCCCTTGCTGCCACAGAACAGAGGACGACGGCGACCAGGGATTCGAGAGGATCAGACGTATCACCGGATATCTCGTGGGCACGATGGACAACTGGAACGATGCCAAGACCGCTGAAGAAAGAGACCGGGTAAA
Organism: uncultured Clostridia bacterium; assembly: GCA_934247125.1. GTDB lineage: Bacteria > Bacillota > Clostridia > Peptostreptococcales > Anaerovoracaceae > Lentihominibacter. The sequence goes on along the minus strand of CAKQIZ010000075.1, from coordinate 7,946 downwards.
ACACAGCCTCGATTCGGGAAGAGAGACGCTGTAATGGCTGCAGTGGACGGATCAGGCTCCTTGAGACTTGCAGGGATCGTAAGAGAATCGATAGTCGACGGCCCCGGAATAAGATTCACGGTCTTCTGCCAGGGGTGTCCTCATGGCTGCCAGGGATGCCACAATCCTGAAACCCATGATTTTGCAGGCGGTTTCGACTGCAGCACGGACAGGCTTATGGAGGAGATAAAAAAAGATCCGCTGCTGGCCGGAGTCACGTTTTCGGGAGGCGAGCCGTTCTGCCAGGCGGAAGTGTTTGCGGAGCTCGCGGAAAAGGTCAGGGAAAAAGGGCTGTCCGTGACCGTGTTCAGCGGGTATACATACGAGCAGCTGCTCGCGTTGGCAGAGAAAGACATTCACGTAAAGAGACTGCTGGAGCTCACGGATCTGCTGATAGACGGCCCGTTTGTGAATACGCAGCGCGATCTGACGCTGCAGTTCAGGGGCAGCAGGAATCAGCGCCTGATCGACATGAAAAAGACAAGAAAAGCAGGAACAGTCGTGCTGTGGGGCGATGATTTGGGCAGCTCATAAAAAAGTTCTTGTGTTAGTATTTTTAGTATGCTATAATGTCATTTGTTCGAGTCTGTTTTATGGTTTTGATGATCCATACTCGAATCAAAAGCAAGTGAAAAAAGCTGCGAAAGCTTTTAGATACCAAATGTATAAGGAGGTGCGGCAGATGTCAAGAAAGTGTGAAATTTGCGGAAAGGGCCAGGTTTCAGGAAACAATGTATCCCATTCCAACAGACATACTAGAAGAAAATGGAATGCTAATATTCAGTCTGTAAAAGTCGAAGACGGCGGAACAGTAAGAAAAGCAAAAGTATGTACTAGATGTTTAAGATCAGGCAAAGTAAACCGTGCCATCTAAATTTGAAAAAACTGACGCTCACAATGTGGGCGTTATTTTTTTACTGAACTGCCCCGTGACAGTATGCGAAGCTGTTACGATCTCTTTATCAGCATGATCCCCATTACCACGAGCACGATGCTTAGAAGCATCACCCAGTATTCAGGAGGAAGCACGAGCGCGAAAACCGTGACGATACCGAGCGCCAGCATCGCGATACCTGCTTTCTTTGCAAAACACTGCTGTTTCCTTTTCTTCTTTTCCGGTCTGCAGCAGCCGTATTTCTGTCTGTTCATAACGGATCACCTCAGGATATAATATGCGGGTATGCGGATATTGTGCATTTATAATGGCATATGATAAAATATCAGGATAAAGTGCGTATTTTCAAAGAGCATAAACAGAAGATATATAGAGGTGAACTGATAAATGGATTTAAGGGAAAGCGTCACATCACTGAAAGGCGTAGGGCCTAAAAAGGCAGAAGCGCTGAAAAAACTCGGCATCAGCACGCTGGAGGATCTCGTGTTCTTACTGCCGAGAAGCTATGAGGACAGGCGAAACCGCGTCGATATAAGCGATGCGTCAGAAGATCAGAACGCCGTCATAACAGGCACGGTAAAGCTCGTGGTGAACGACAGATACAGAGGCGGCAGGAAACAGATGCTAAGACTGCTCGTCGAGGACGGAACCGGTTCTATGGAAGTCGTGTTCTTCAACGCGAAATATCTTCAGCACAGCTTCAGGACAGGCAGAAAATACACATTTTTTGGCAAAGTGACGCGAAACTTCGGCAAAATGCAGATGATCCATCCTGAATTCAGCGATGCGGACGGCATGGAAGACGGGATACTTCCGGTGTATCCGCTGACAAAAGGGATCTCACAAAAGGAAATGCGCACATGGCAGAAATCGCTGAAAAGAATATATGCTATGGCAGAAGACATCCTCAGCAGCGAGGCAGTGGAGCGCAACAGGCTCTGCAGTCTGAACTATGCACTGGAAAACGTGCATTTTCCGGACGAAAAACAGAAACTGCTCGAGGCGAAGTACAGGCTGATATTCGACGAACTGCTCGTATTGCAGACAGGCATGTTCATTGCCAGGCAGAATGTAGCAGATGGAAGAAACGGCATAGTGTTTTCGCCGGAAGTCGATACAGACATATACATAGAGTCGCTGCCGTATCCGCTCACCGGCGCACAGCGGCGGTGTGTGGAGGAGATAGAGCGCGATCTGGAAAGCGGCACGGCGATGAATCGTCTCGTGCAGGGCGACGTTGGCTGCGGGAAGACTGCAGTAGCCGAGATCGCGATGTACAAGGCTGTAAAAAGCGGATATCAGGCAGTCCTGATGGCGCCTACGGAAATACTCGCAGCGCAGCATTTTGACGGTATAGGAAGAGCTTTTGAGGCTCACGGGATCAGGACGGTATTTCTCACAGGATCGCTGAAAGCAGCACAGAAGCGCGAGGTGCTGGAGCAGATCGCGACAGGCGAGGCGCAGGTGATAATAGGAACGCATGCGGTGATACAGCCGGATGTGGATTTCAGCAGGCTTGGCCTTGTGATAACCGATGAGCAGCACAGGTTCGGCGTCAGACAGAGAGTGAAGCTCAGGGAAAAAGGAGAAAACCCGAACGTTCTCGTGATGACTGCGACGCCTATACCGCGCACGCTTTCCGTGATACTGTACGGGGACCTGGATGTTTCCATAATAGACGAGCTGCCGCCGGGAAGACAGCAGACGGTGACGAGGTGTCTCAAGTCCGAAAAACGGGGCGAATGCTATGATTTTGTCGAACAGCAGCTGGATCAGGGACGTCAGGCATATGTAGTGACACCTCTCATAGAAGAATCAGAGACGCTCGATGCAAAATCCGCAGAACAAGTCGCCTCAGAGCTGAAAAAACGGTTCAGAGGATACAGTGTCGAACTGATACACGGTGCGATGAGTCAGGATGAGAAGGAACGGATCATGGAATCTTTCAGCAGAGGCGATACAGACGTGCTGGTCGCAACTGTCGTGATAGAGGTCGGCATCAACGTGCCGAATGCCACCGTGATAGTGATCGAAAATGCAGAACGATTCGGGCTGGCGCAGCTCCATCAGCTCCGCGGAAGAGTCGGCAGAAGAAGTCACAGATCATACTGTTTCCTCATACTTGACGGAGGCTCGGAGATCGCCGAAAAGAGAGGTCAGATCATGGAAGCATCCGGCGACGGCTTTTTCATAGCAGAGGAGGATCTGAAGCTGAGAGGTCCGGGAGAGATATTCGGTACCAGACAGCACGGACTGCCGGATCTTGCGATCACCGATCTTTCAAAACACATGAAGATCCTGGAACAGGCAAAGGAAGAAGCGAAAGCGATTCTGGCAGACGATCCTGCGCTCGATGCTCCGGAGCACGGCGCTCTCAGACGCCGCATCACAAAACTTTTCGGCGAAGATCTGACGCTCGATCTGTGATATGAAAAAAACGGCAGCATATGAAATAATTGCCTGTAATACTTTTTTCACCCCGGGTTAAATTATTATTACAGGAGGTGATGTTAAATGTCATTACAGGATAAGATGAATGTCAGTGCAAAACCGGCATTAAAGAACTTAAAGACTGAAGTAGCGAGCGAGCTGGGTCTTGCGAATTACGAACAGGCAGACAAGGGAAACCTCACTGCCAGACAGAACGGCTACGTTGGCGGCTATATGACTAAGAAGCTCGTCGAAATGGCTGAGCAGCAGCTTTCAGGAAAATAAGCTCCTGACCTATAACAGCTGAACAGAACGGGAAGAGAGATATCTGCCGGAAAAAGCGGATATCTCTTTTTCGTATCATGCAAAGGTCTGCAGCTGAGAATTTTGCAAACACATATGGATAAATCCGCGCTTTAGTGCTAGAATATGTAAAAACATCTACTGGAGGGACAATATGCGTGTAATAGCAGGTGAATATAAAGGCAGAAAGCTTCAGACTCCTTCGGACTACGCGATCAGGCCGACGTCTGACAAGGTGAAGGAAGCGCTTTTCAGCATACTTACGGACAGGATATACGGCAGCAAAGTGCTGGATCTGTTTTCGGGGACAGGAAATCTCGGTATAGAAGCGCTGAGCAGAGGGGCGAGCCTGTGCGTGTTCGGCGACAGCTCGAGAGAAAGCATCAGACTGATAAAGGCGAACATCGCACACTGCAGAGCTGAGGAAAGAGCAGTCGTGGTACCGGGAGACTACCGCAGGACTCTGACGGGTACATCGGAGACGTTCGACATAATACTGCTGGATCCGCCGTACGACAAGGGACTTCTTAAGCCGTGCTTCGAGCTGATACGAGAGCGAGGACTTCTCAACGATGGCGGAGGGATCGTTGCAGAACACAGAAAAGAAGAAGTCATGGAAGACGAGATATGCGGATTTTCAAAGCTAAAGGAACGCCGGTACGGGATCGTCATGTTGTCAATATATTGTTGAATAAACCCATGTTCCATGGTATAATTAACAGGAATTTCTGGGAGGATTTACAATATGAAGACAAAGGCCTTGTACACAGGCTCATTCGATCCGCTTACAAACGGGCATCTCAACATCATAGAACGTGCGGCTAAACTTTACGATGAGCTGACTGTGGGAATAATAGTCAACCCTTCCAAAAAGTGCGCGTTTTCACTTGAAGAACGAAAAGAAATGATACATGCGGCGCTGGCGCATCTTGAAAATGTGAGCGTGGATTTTTTTTCCGGACTGCTCGCTGATTACGTGAACAGCAACGGATTCAACGTGGTGGTCAGAGGGCTCAGAGCGGCGATGGATTTTGAATACGAGATACAGATGGCTCAGATGAATGCGAGACTGTTTGATAAATGCGTGGAGACCGTGTTCCTGATGACTGATCCGCAGTATTCATTCCTGAGCTCAAGCATGATAAAAGAAGTACATTCGCTTGGCGGCAGCATAGACGGGCTCGTGCCGGAAGCGATACTTGAAAAGATGAACGAATCGAAGAACTGACGAGACACAGGAGGATAATGATGAGGGTTTTAGAACTTTTAGAAGAAATTGAAGAAATCGTTGATACTGCCGCAGGTTTTCCTCTTACAGGGAAAATAATGGTCGATTCACAGGAATTGCTTGAGATAGTCAGAGAAATAAGAGCGGAGCTCCCTGACGAGATACAGCAGGCACAGTGGATAAAGAACGAAAGAGAGAGGATCATCGCAGAAGCGAGGACGCAGTATGAAGCGGTGATCGAAGACGCTCAGAAACAGGCTGATACCCTCGTTGAAAACAATGATATAACGGTAAAGGCGAAGCTCCGTGCGGACGAGCTGATGAGAGTCACCGAAAACACTGCAAAGCAGCTCAAGATCGGAACATATGACTACCTCGACAGCATCCTTTACAGCTTCCAGGGCAAGATGGAACATCTCAGCTCGATCTACTTCGGAGAGATGTTCACGAGCATCGAAAAAGCTTTTGACGATATCAACTCGGCACTGGCTGCGAACAGAGACGAGCTCAAGGAGATGGCATACAGGACTCAGGTGGATGCGGACGACATGCCTGCAACGTCAAAGGCTGAAGACGAAAAAGAAAAAGAAAAGTAATAAAAATACCGTATACATAATACCCGCAGTCTGTAATATATATGGACTATGGGTATTTTTAAATTCAGCAGAAAAAAGATAATCCTGGCAGGTGTGATGACTTCCGCATGCTGTGTGCTGATGGTCGTTTTCCCGTCCATAGCGCTCTGTTCTGCGAGAAAGGGCATATCGCTGTGGCTCAGCAACGTGCTCCCGGCGCTGCTGCCGTTTTTTATATGTGCCAATTTCCTGCAGGATATAGGCGTGATACGGATATTCAGGTCGGGCGTTTTCCCGTTCGTGATGAGCGTACTTTCGGGGTATCCGATGGGAGCGAAGATTGTGGGAGATCTAAGGCGCGAGGGCGAGATATCGCAGAGAGAGGCGATGAGGCTGATGAGCTTCTGCAGTACGTCAGGACCTGCATTCATGGTCGGTGCGGTCGGCGCGGGGATGCTGGGCTCAGGCATGCTGGGCGGCATCATAGCGGCGGCGCACTATGCAGGTGCTTTTCTGAACGGTCTGCTGTACACTCGTCTTCTGGGACGCAACGAAACGCCTGCAGGTGCGGTGTCCTGCGGTGCGAGCGAGGCAAAAGGGCTGCAGGAGTCTTTCACGGATGCGATACTGATGTCGTTCAGATCGCTGGGGATAGTGCTTGCATATATCGTGCTGTTCATGTTCGTGACTGATTTCCTGCATATGTGCGGAGGGTTTTCTCTGATAGAAAGCATGCAGATGAGAGTGCTCACGAAGGGCTTCTTTGAGATGACCGTGGGGTGCGGTGCTGCGGCAGAGTGTGCAGGTGCGGCAGAGACCGTGAAATGCGTCATGTGTGCGGCGATAATGTCATGGGGAGGTCTTTCTGTGATGGGGCAGACGATGAGCATGCTGTCCGGAACGGGCATACCGGCGGGTTACCTGGTCATAAGCAAGATCACTCACAGCCTGTTTGCAGCAGCAGCGGCTTTTCTTATCTGCGGCGCTGTGTTATGATACAGGTATGAAAATATTAGGGATAACAGCAGAATACAATCCGTTTCACAACGGACACAGATATCATCTCAACAAGTCTATGGAGATGACGGGCGCCGATTATTCGGTGGCGGTGATGAGCGGCAGCTTTACGCAGAGAGGTGAGCCGGCAGCTCTGGACAAGTGGACGAGAAGCCGGCTGGCAGTGCAGAACGGCGTGGATCTCGTGCTGGAGCTGCCGTTCCTGTATGCATGCAGCAGAGGTGAGATCTTTGCATCCGGAGCCGTAGACATACTGAGGGGGATCGGAGCCACTCACATCTCGTTCGGCAGCGAGAGCGGTGATCTGGACGCCCTGAAGAGCCTTGTCGCAGGTATGCGTACGCACAGCGGGGAAATAGACGCGATCAGGCTGCAGGAGATGCAGAAGGGCGATTCATATGTAAGATCTCTGCAGCGTGCGGTGGAAAGGGTTCTGGGAGTGTCTGCCGCTCAGCTGATGGCGGAGCCGAACAACATACTTGCGATAGAATACCTGAAAAGGGTCGACTACTGGAACGGTATGGAGCAGGATGCGGGCGGCCGCAGAAAGCGAATAGAGCCGTGCACGGTGAAGCGCTTCGGCTCGGGTTATGGAGAACTCAATGAGAAAGCAGGGTTCGCAGGAGCGACCGTGCTGAGAAAAATGGCAGCAGATGGAGTATCGTGCACTGACGGAGAAAGCGCGGACTGCAGTACGGCAGTCGGTGACGGATCGGCAGCGCTCGTCAGTGCGTCAGGTCGTTCGGGTGCAAAGGCGCAGCTCGCGGGCATGCTATCGCGGTACATGCCGTCTGATTCGGCTGAAGCACTGGCGGGTGCAGGAAGCCGCGAAGCGGCAGAGCATAATGAATTCGTGATGCTGCAGGGAGAACTGATGACAACCGGCAGCAGCGAGCTTTCCACGATATACTGCATGGGAGAGGGACTCGAGAACAAATTCAAAAAAGAGATCGTCAGAGCCTCGTCGATGGAAGGGTTCATTTCCTCGATGGTATCGAAACGATATACGGAGGCTGCGATCAGGAGACTGACGACATATGTACTGATGGGTATAAGAGCTTATCAGCCTGAAATGAAGCCGTATGCGAGGGTGCTGGCGGCAGGCGTGAAGGGCAGAGAACTGCTGAAGCTCATCAAAAAGGAGGAGCTGGCGACGATACCGGTGATAACGAACATAAACAAGCAGGAAGACGACTGCTCAGAAGTCCGTGAGACTCTCAGGTACGATATACTGTCTGCAGATATTTACAATATAATCATGCAGAGGAGCCTGTATGACTGCTCTGACAGAGTGATGATGCCGTATATCGAACGGTGACGAGACATGAGTAAAAACGGCTAGAAAATTCTGAAAAATACCAAAGGTATTGAACCGGACAAGTTTAAACTGTATAATAATATAGTTATTTTATTAATAATTCAAAGATGGAGGAATTTAAATGAAAGTTTTAGTAATCAA
>CAKQIZ010000074.1 GCA_934247125.1 uncultured Clostridia bacterium | reverse complement strand
CGGATAGCATCATAAAAGTCGCAAATGGTGCAGACACAAAGGGCGCTGTTTCTATCACATTCAGCACAGCCTGCTGCTACTCGAATCTTCTTGATTGCCGCCTCCCGGCTTATGCAATCCATCATTTCAATTCCTCCACATAGCACCAGCTCTGGGGCGGGCGTTTGATTCGTAAGCTGTCAATGCCACAATTCCCGCCGTTGCCCCAATACCTTGCACATCCTTCGCAGCGGCACCCTTTATCACAAATTCTTCTAAATTTGCTCAGTACCTTCGGCGTATCGTAGATTTCCAACTTGGAAATATGCCAGCCGTACAGCGTTGCACCTTTTCCGTATTCCCACAAAGCACCGTCCACAAGCCTGGTCTGCACCACAAAGTCATCGTCCACATCGTAGATTCCATACGGTTCTGTTGCCGCCTTGATGGTTTCAACCCGGTCGCATATGAACTCCCCGGCAACATGGCCGTTGAAAACGTCCCAGATTCTGTTTGCTTCTGCTCTGCCATACCCCGAAAGACGGGTAAACTCCGTACACCAATCACCCCGGAAAACACCGCCCCACACAAGGAACGGCCTTACGTTTGTGCAGTATATATAGCACTTGAAGGCCGCTTCCAGCTTTGGCTGCGTCTTGCGCACCTCAATCGTCTTTTCGCCGTTGGCAATCTTCTCCACCCACTCCGGGCGAATGCTAATTAAAACCGCTTTAGCCATTGTCAGCCCTCCGGTTCCAAGCTTTTTCCGCATCCTCGTAGTTCTTGTCGTCATTTTCGGCGCAAAATTCATTCGTTGATGCCAAACATGATTTGCACACGACTCTTACAGGCCAATACTCCCACTCCACATCGACAATGCCCTCGTCGTACATTACGGGGATTATATCATTTCCGCCGGCAAACGTTGCTTCGCCACCACAAAACGGGCATGGCTTCAATTCGATTTTGTCCATAGTTATCTCTCCTGTTCTATGTTCCCTGGCATTTCGACTATTCTCCAGTCCTCTTGCCTTTTCTGCTCTGCCAAAATCTGTACTAGCGGTTCCTTTTCGGCGCATAGAGCGTACTGTTTCCACCTATACCCCTGAAAACAGCGGTTCTTGGTCAGCTCCTCCCGAGGAATGAAAAGCTGTTTGTATTCAAGGACAAACATTGTTATATCCTTTCCGCCCGGGTTGCCCCGGGCTTTTGTAAACGTGTCAGTTTCGAGGCGGTTAAAATAACCGTTACTGCACCCACATTCACGCTGTCACCGCATTATCCAGCTCTTTCATGGTGCTGATTTTCCCGCCGCACCACTCTGGCAGGTTGGCCCTTACCATAGCCTCCGCGAGTGGAGGGCACACAGCGTTCCCGCACCGTGCTACCTGCTTTGATTTGGGATAAGCATTTCCCAGATAATCCTGTTCGATTTTATAGTCCGGTGGGAATCCCATGGCATTGTACAGTTCTCTCGGTGTCAGCATCCGCAGCGTTATATCCGCTATGTAATACCCCGTTCCCCCAATCATCAGCACCAGGCATTCGTTATCTGCCAGGTTATATCCGCAAAAACGGTTCAGCAACTCCCGCACCTTGGGCCAGTAGCCCATATCGCCGGTCTGGCGCAATGTGACCCGCACCACTGCGAATTCCCCGGCGCTGGCTGTGATCGTTCGCAGGGGCTTCCGACAATCCTGACCAATATCCGCGCCCTTAAATTCGGCAATCTGCGCCGCCACCAGAGCCTCCCGGTCATGGCTCGTCACCGTATGCATAGGGACTGAAATATCCAGCGGTCTGCCGCCGGTGTAATACTCCACCAGATTGGCACTTACAAAACCGTACCGATTGGAAGCGTCCACGGTGTTGATTGGCTCCTCCAGTCCATTGGCCCGGACATTTTCCGTCTGCTCCGTGTGATACTGAATAAGCACGGGAGCCACAACGCCGCCCGTATGCTTGGCTGTAATGGTCTTGTACGGCTCCCCCACGTCGGCAATGTGGCCACCGCCAATATGATTGCATTCCGCCAAATACGGTGCAAGCAGCGGCTCACAGATATTATGCTTGCCGCGTCCCACCACCGTGGGTACTGGCTCATTGATATCGTGCACTCTGGGAGCCTGCCCCCACCGTTCTCCGTACCCCGTAGGCACCAGGAAGGGTTCCCCGGATTTCAATGTGAACTTGTCCACGCCCCGGATCACCCGCCGCAGGGTATTTTCTGCCAGGGGCCGAACAACCGTACCGCCGTATTTCTGCTTGATTTCCTCCTTGCTTTGGAAAATCGAGTGTCCCGGAATGCTCCAATCAATGATTTCCGCTGCGCTCCGCCAGGGCTTCAACTTCCCGGCTTTAACCTCCGGGCTGTTCCGGGGTGCATGGGTGCGCTCCGGCCAGACAATGGGCTTCCCGTCGCACCGGGCAACCAGCACAAACCGCTTCCGGGTGGTAGGCGCTCCGTAGTCCGCTGCTACCAGCTCCTTGTGTTCAATGGCATAGCCCAGGTCGGACAGCTGCTTTTTCCACTGCCGGAAGGTCTGTCCTGCCTTGTTTTTTACAGGCTTGCCCTTCCGCACCGGCCCCCATGTCTGGAACTCTTCCACGTTTTCCAACATAATCACGTCAGGCCGAACCTTGCCCGCCCACCGCAGAACAATCCAGGCAAGCCCTCGGATATTCCGGTCAACCAGAGCCGCCCCCTTTGCTTTTGAGAAGTGCTTGCAGTCCGGGCTGAACCAGGCAAGTCCCACCTTTCGCCCCTTGCAAACCTCCTCCGGGTCAACGTCCCAGACAGAAGCTTGCAGGTGTTCCGTGTACGGATGATTGGTCTTGTGCAGTAGGATGGCATCTGGGTCATGGTTGATGGCAATGGTCACGGGCCGCCCGCAGGCAAGCTCAATCCCGGTGGAAGCTCCTCCGCCACCGGCAAAGTTGTCTACGATGATTTTTTCAAACAAATCTAGCTGTTTCATGTTCTCTCCTTCTTTGAACGCCACCGCAAAAACTCATCCCTGTTTTTTCGGTACTCGAGAATCAAGCTCTCCGCTTTGCAGATAGCCTGGAACCGATTGCTGGCAAAAAGCAAAACTGGCTGTCAAACCTACCTACTGATACTCTTCTCATTGTTGTCATCCTCCACAAAATGAATAACAATATCGTACCCAGAATCAGTTTCCGTGATATCGTAGGAATTCCCCTCATCAAGCACAAAGCCATCCTTTACAGGAATTTCCCTGTTGAACGGATCGAAGTAGTACGCACTATTCCGATACACGATTCTTGGATACTCAGGAGTTATGTCCCGCCCGGATTTACACCCGGACAGAAGAACCAGCATTGCAAATAAAATACACGCAATAGTCTGTCTACGCCTCATCGTTGTTTCTCCTTTCGCAAGAGCTGCAACCAGCCTCCCGCTTGCACTTTCTCTAAGCCCACTAAGTTCTCTCCGTTAAAGCCACAGATGAAGCAGTCTCCAACGAGGCCGGGAAACGGTAGGCTCTTGTTTTCCGGCAGCCCCATCAGCCGCCCCTCCTCGTTGCAGATAATGACGAATTCCTCTGTAAACCGGACGCATTCAATGTACCCGCCCACTACCTTTTGCAGATTCTCCAGGCTGTCTTCAATCCAAGTCACATAGGGTGCCCGATCCACCGGGCACATTACTACCCTGATTTTAGTCATTGCTACCACCCCCCGAGGTGAGCACCGCCATGATTAAAATCCCGATAAAGCAGCCCACCATCAGACCGGCCAGGAAAATAGTTACTTTCATTTTCTTTCTCCTTCCTTGACGCTGCATCCGTCCATAAGGTACAATTTTCCCCCCTCGACCAACAATATCATGTCATTTACACTTTTCCTGGTGTGATGATGTACCAGCGCAAACACTTCGGAATCCTCTTTTTCTTCCTTTGCGCTGCATTCCGCAATATAGATTGCCGCCAACATACCTAACCTCCTATTCACCCGCTGTCAGCAGTGGGACTTCTTTTACAGGCTCGGACAGAAAATATGCTGCCTTTGCCATGACCTTAGCGTACTCCTCAGCACCGGCGCCACTGGTGCCATCCCCGTGAAATCCGTCAATGACGCTCTTTTCATTCTCTGCCATATCAGCATAGGAAACCTTTCCGTAGTTCGGGGGAAGCCAGTTTTTCTTTCGGGAACAGTAAATATTGAACCTGTCCACCAGCTCTTGGTTGCGAAACCGGATGTGCATGGTGCCCTTTTTGTAGAGCGTCACATCAAAGAACTTGCATTGGATATTTCTCGTTCTCCCCTCATCACAAGCCCGTTGCAACGCTCCGTGGAGGCTGACAGGTGCCGTCATGTTACCATCCAGATAATCAAACACCTTTTCAATATCTCCGATGGTTCCCTCGGCTTCCCTTACCCGAAATGTCTCCTTACTCCAATATCTGTCAGCAAAAACACCGTAAATCGGCAAAATCACTTTGTTGTTGATTTTATGAACCTTGTTCGTCTTCCACCCGTTGTAATAATGGATGTTTCTCTCCATCTCCGGGTAGTATGAATGCTGGGCAGTCATTTTATCAAACAGCGCTACAATGGTTTCCTCGATACCCTTGCCCATTTCTGCGTTCATCTCTGCCGCAATTGCTTGAATATTGAAAAGAGTGAAGTCATAATCCGCAAGTTTATCAACTTTATCCTGATACTCCGACAAGAGATTAGACGTCAGTCGTCCGGTAAAGTCCTTGTTGCTAAAAAGGGCACGCCAGTATTTCAGCCGTGTCAGCCGCAGGAACTTATTAACGTTGGGGCTGTCCCCCCTGAACGTCCTGGACGGGTCTCCAACAACCAGGGTCAAGGTTGGCGAACTGTATCTGTCCTTTTCAAAACTGTCCAGAATATAGGGTTGCATTGCCTGATATTCGCGCATCAGTGCAATACCGGCTTCGCATTCTACCTTATATTGCGTGACCACACGCTCCATGAAGTCCGAAACGGTCATGTCTGTCACATCGTCCATTTCAGGTTCTTCCATAGTGCAAGACTTCTTCAACCGGCTGAAAATCTCGCTTTCTTCCTTTTCCCTTGGAATTGCAACGGAAATCAAGGCAATTTCCACATTGGTTTTCCGCTGGGCATCGGAGAAGGCATTTTCCATGAATGTGATTTGCGCATTGAGTTCCAGCAGCTTCTTTTGGAGCAATCGCCGAGCGTTGGAAAATGGATTTCGGATAGTTTCTGCATTCAGGATGCAGCGGATTTCCCCGCCATTCCGCTGCTGCATTTGAATTGCTTTCAGCAGGTGAACATCGCCGTTGGAAAAGGGTGGATTCATGATAATTAAGTCGTACAGCTTACAGGTATCAAGTGATAGGAAGTCATCATGGATAATGCGGACATCACCAGCATTCAGCTGCGAAATTTCCTCTTTTACTGCATCCAACCTACTTTGCTCCTGTGGTGGAAGAGAATCGTACCTATTGGCGCTGCTATCCCATTTTCTCTTGCTTTCTAAATTGTCGTTTTCGTTGTACAGGCTCTTAATCTTTTCGGCACAGAACTCATACCGAAGGATTGCTCTCAGGCTTGGGTCAATCTCAACGCAGTCAACATCAATTGACCGCTCAGAGGAACGGTAGCGATGCAGGCTATACTCCTTCAGGACTGCTTTAACAAGATTTCCGCTTCCTGCTGACGGCTCTAAAACCGTGGATACTTTCATCCAGTCGATACCCTCCAGCATTTTTTCCGCCACACTGGGCGGAGTGGGGTAAAACCCCCGCTCCGCTTCCGGCGTAGCGACAATGTCTGTCGCTCTCAAATCTTTCCCTCCTCTTTTCTCTTGGGAGACACCGCATAGGTATTGCCGTATCTCCTCCGGTTGCACTCGGCACAGGTGATTTTGCAATTTGCTTTGTGTTGCACCAGCGTAACCTTGAATCCGGCACGCAGTTTTTCCGCACAAGGGGTACACAATTCAAAGATTTTAGCCATTGTTGTCCTCCGCATCTATGTAATTCCGTCCAAATTCCCGGATAAAGTCATCTGCTGTCCAGCCGTTTTCCGCCATCGCTTTACGCTGCCCGAATTGATGCAAAGCAGCCATGGTGTCAGAATTATTGTGGACTGCATACTTGCCATACAGGTGACAGCGGGAATGGCAGAGCCGGACAACCAATCCATACTTTTCCGACTTACTCCGGTTCGGTCCCCGGAAAATATGGTGCTTGTCAAGGGGGTCTGCGCTGCCATTCCTGCCGCACAGCCAGCAAGTATCATATGTGCTTTCGGTATAATCCATCACTGTCCAGCACCAAAGGAATATCTTTTCTGCGTTCAGCTTCGTTGACGTTCCAGCCGCATTCTTTGCACCAAGGGCCATAGCCGTCTGTGCAGCAATCTTTTAAGCAGACTTCTTTCACGGCATTCTGCTTTTCACTCCCCATCATTGCTTGCCCCCTCCTCCTTGGTGAACAGCGGGTGTGTACCGTTTTGCAGCTGCTTCGTGGGCAGCAGGATGATGTCGCGCTTATTCATCCTCATCATCCTCCTGCTCCGGGTCATAGTGGTAGTCATCGTCAAAGATGCTGGTCTGGTTGTCCTTAATGGGCTTTATCACATAGTCCCGTTTGTCCTTGTCCCAGACAAGCTCATAATCGGGACCGCCAACATAACCACCTTTTTCGGATTTAATTTTCATGCTTGCCGCAACCTTGTGCTTGAATGTCGGTGATGTAATGTCCCGTTCCCCAATGCTGTCAGGAGAATCCACGTTGGGATTTGCCTGTTTCAGCAGAGAAATGTCAAACTTTACCGTAATGGAGGCATCCTCAACATCTTTCTGCTGCATGGTCAAAAGGGTATTCCTTAGAATCATATTGAAATCGGACTTGAAAGCGTTGAACGCATCGCTGTCCAGGTTCAGAACCATCGGTTTTTGCATTTTACTGTCCTCCTGCAATTTGAATCAATATTTCCACTCTTGGTCTATCGGAGTAGAATTTCCGTGTCTGTGAATCAACAATCTGGGCATCATCGTAGTAGGCAATTTTATTGAGTGCATCCGCCACAATTTTCCCGATATTATCCCAGTCCGGCTTTACTGTGGGGCGGATAGCACCGGTCATCTTCTTCGCCCTGACCGTCAGGGTGTCGGATTTCGGAATCGGGCAATATGCTCGAATGCGGATGTCAAGCGGAACGCCCTTCGGGAACATTTCCGCCCCATAATTCTGGCGGTAAACCAGTTTAATGAAGTCCTCGTAGCTGGTGGTGGTCGCCGGGGTATACATCCGCTGTGTCTTAGGGCTCCACCTGGGACGTTCTTTCCCTTTGGGTTCGAGGGGTATCGTCAGCTGCACCCTGTCCATTACGCCCTCTTTCCCCCTTTCACATCCTGGGCTGAAAACCGTGCATGGGCTTCCTGCGGCTTGTCCGGTCTGCACAGCCAGTCGCAGAAATCAACGGCAATGCGATAGCCGCCATACAAGGTTATCATGCCGGTCAGCAGGAAGAATCCCGACTTACTCTGCTTCCAGAGGAAACCATCAATTATCACCAGCATCACAGCTATTAAGACTGTGACCAGAACCGCTTTTCGTTTCATCATAGGCTTATTTCCTTCCGTAGTTTTCAAGTTTTCGGATACCGGCCTGTTTTAGCTGTTCCACATTCTCCTGGGATTTCGGCAGCAATTTTGCAAAGCCCACCATGGATTCCAGCCGAATCCGGGTTGCCTCCGGCACTCTTTCATACTCCATCTGCCGTTTGGCGAGGTTCTCATACGCCTGGCGGAAATTTGCACGGTCGGCCACTTGGTTTTCGCTGAGGCAAAGCTCCCGGTAACCCAGGCATTCCACCGTTTTCCTGGTCAGCGGGTCAAGACTTGATAGTGCCTCTTGCTCTGAATAACTGCCAAACCGCCTGATGGCATCATTGGCTTTCTGCCACGCCTCTGCCCATGTGGGAAGCTCTCCCATGTTTGCCGTTGCCGCCAGCCCCCGGATGTCTGCAATGCTGGGCGGCCATTTCTCGATAGCAACCCATTTATCCAGAATGGCACAAGCCACAGAGTACGGAAGGTCTTGCAGCTGCCGATACCACAGCTCCAATGCCTGTTCATTGGGAAGCGCCTTGCTGTCTGGGTAGTAGGTCTTCATGGCAGATGCCCATAGAAAAAATTCTTGCTTTGTCATTTGCCCTCCTGACTGGCCCAGTTGGCGCCCATACCGTAAAAGTCGTCAAGCTCCTGTGCCTTGCCGGACTTCCTCTCCTGCTGCCGGTGCGCATCATCCTTCAGCGGGAAAATGCCTTGCCAGCAGGAGTAAATCGATTGCTCCAAAATTGGAATCCATTCTTCTTTCGGGAATGTTTTCAGCTTGGAAAGGAGCAATGACTTTGCCCTGTCTGTAAGTGGCTTCTTTATCTTCGTCCGCATTTTCTCAAAGTCCCGGAGCGTTTTCAGCAGTGCTTCGTCTGTTGCTGCAAATTCGCTGAACTGGTCTTTCTTTGTCTCTGGCTCCCTTTTTGGGGGTTCAGCGGGAGGCTGTTCTTCCGGCATTTCCCCGGCTTCCGGCGGGAAATCCTCAAATTCTGGGGCCGGGGGCTGCCATCCGGGCGCATCTGCATCTTCCGGTGCTGGAAATTTGGATTGCTTTGTCTGAATGCGCTGATGGTTTCCCCAATTAGGGAAGCAGAAGTACGATTCTCCTGCCACCCTGTATCGCCGGATGCTTCCATTGCGTTCCAGTGCATCAAGCCCCTTATCAATATCCTGTTCCCGCACTTCCTTCCGGCGGGGGAACACAAACCCTTTCAGCAGTTCAGTGTCTGCACTCCCCCGCCCATAGTCGTCCACATAGGTCAAGAGGTAAACCCATAGGCGGAATTGAAAATCATTCAGAGCATTGATGCTTTTGCTTGTCCGAATGGTTTCCTTAATTATCCTGTTCCCCATCGGGATTCCACCCCCTTAGAACGGCAGCTTTTCATCATCGTTATCCAGCTCCTCGAATTCTACCGACTGCGGTGCAGGGGCACTGTATCTCTGTGTATCCGCAGTGGGAACGGCTCGCTGCTGGTCATTGCTGCGCTTGGAGTCACCAAAGTAGACATTGTCTGCTACAATCTCTGCCGTCCGTCGCTTGTTGCCGTCTTTATCCTCCCAGGTTCGGATTTGCAGCCGACCGGACACCACCGCCATGCTGCCCTTGGTGAAGTACTTGGAGACGAACTCTCCGGTAGAACGCCAAGCAACACAGTCAATGAAATCGGTTTCCCGCTCCCCACTGTCCTTGTTGGCAAAGTCCCGGTCTACCGCAACGGTAAACCCCGCCACAGCAAGACCGCTGCCGGTGCGGCGCAGCTCAGGGTCTCGGGTCAGCCGTCCCATAACGACAATGTGATTAAGCATTTGCCTTGCCTCCTCCCGCAAGGCTGCTCTTGATGGCCTCTACCATATCTGCAATCCGGTAAGATGCTGCGTCATCAGGCTGAGACAGCAAAAAATCCAGCATTGCGCTTTTCCGAATAAGACTGGAATACTCCTCGCAGGGAATTGTGA
>CAKQIZ010000073.1 GCA_934247125.1 uncultured Clostridia bacterium | reverse complement strand
CTCGGAGAGACTGCGGAAGAGATAAGCAGGAACACTTCAAGGCCGCCGGTAAGACCGGTCACATTCGGCTCACTTGCGGGAGGTGAAGATGATGAATAACTATGACGTAATGGTGATCGGCGGAGGCGTCATCGGAACAAGCGTAGCATACCACCTTTGCAAAAAAGGATTCAAGGTAGCTCTGGTAGAAAGAGGAGACATCGCGAGCGGCACATCCAGCCACTGTGATGCGGTAGCACTCATCTGTGACAAAGAGCCGGGAATAGATACGAAGCAGGGTTTTGCAAGTATACAGAGGTTCAAAGAACTCAGAGAAGAACTGTCATATGACTTTGACTATGTTCAGAGAGGCTGTCTGTATGTATGCGAGACTGATGTAGAGCTCGAGTGCGCAGAGCAGTATGTAAAGCAGCAGCAGGCTGACGGATATGACATGTGGATGCTGGATCAGAAAGAGATCTTTGAAAAGGAGCCGTATCTTGCCAGAGATCTTATCGGTGGTTTCTGGTCAGATCCTGACCTCGGGATCAACCCGTACAAGCTGTGCTTTGCATTTGTTGAAGAGCTGAAAAGAATGGGTGCAGACGTTCTTTCTCATCACGAAGTAAAAGACGTGCAGCTTGAAAATGGCAAGGTAGCAGGACTTGTGACAGACCGCGGAACGTATAAAACCGAAAATATCGTCAACTGTGGCGGCGTATGGGCTCCGATGCTTGGAAGGATGGTTGGTATAGACATCCCTATCAAGCCTAGAAAAGGTCTGATCATGATCTCGGAGAGAGGCAATCCGGTCGTTCATCAGAAGGTACAGGAATTCGGATACATGATGTCGAAGTTCGACGATATCGAATTCAGGAGAGATGTCAGCGAGAGGATCGAAAGAAACAATGTCGCCATGGTTATCGAGCCGACTCCGGCAGGAAATTTCATGCTGGGCAGCAACAGAGAATTCAAGGGATACAATATCGATTCGGAGATCGAAGTAATGCAGGCAGAAGCGGAAAGAGTAATCAGATTCTTCCCTGTCATCAGGGAAATCAATTGTATCAGGACTTATGCAGGTATGAGACCGTTCGTATCGGATCATCTGCCTATAGTATCTGCAGTAGACGAGGTGCCGGGATACTATATCGCTGCGGGGCATGAAGGTGACGGCATCAGTCTGTCGGCGATCACAGGCAAGATGGTGAGTCAGCTCATGGCGGGCGAAGAAACTGATTTTGACATTGAAAAGCTGAGCTTTTCAAGATTCAGGGAAATGTGAAAGGAGAAAAAATGAAAACAGCACCAAGAGGAATGTTTGTACCAATCGTAACACCATTCAATGAAGACCAGAGCATCAACTTTGATTCACTGCGAAAGTGCATTGATTTCGTCATCGACGGAGGACTCGACGGCATACTGATATCGGGAAGCACGGGCGAGTATCACACTATGTCGCTAGATGAGCAGAAGGAAGTCATCAGGGTCGGACTTGAACAGACAGCGGGAAGAGTTCCTGTTCTCGCAGGCGTAGGCTGCTACACAGCAAAAGATACTGTCGAACTTGCGAATTTCGCTGCAGACTGCGGCGCAGAGTGGGGGCTCGTATTGCCGCCGTATTATCAGCCGACAACAGAAGAAGAGGTGAAGAATTTCTTTATCGAGATCGCAGACAACTCCAGAGTAGGCATCGTTATATACAACAATCCGCTCGCAACGGGAGTAGAGCTGGCACCTGAACTTATCGCAGAGCTGGCAGAGCATGAAAACATAGTATCGCTTAAAGACACTTCTGACATGATACATACATCGGAAACTATCGCACTGACAAGAAACAACGAAAATTTCACAGTATTCCAGGGCTACGAGCACACTATCCTGCCGGCATTGTCCATCGGCGCAGAAGGCGGGTTCGCGATCCTGATGAATGCACTGCCTAAAGAATATGCGTTGATGTATGAACTGTTCAAAGATGGCAGACAGGAAGAAGCAACAGAATTATGCATGAGCATGGCAAAGCTTTATACAGCAATGGAAGCAGAGCCTTATCCGGCTCCTGTAAAAGCAATGATGGAAATGCTCGGCGTACCGGGCGGCATCTGCAGAAAACCGCTTCCTGTGGCTTCCGATGAACTCAAGGCATCGATGAAGGAAGAACTCATCAAGCTGGGTTACGATCTGTAAAGTGCTGCAAAGCGGCGTGATCGGCAATACAGCCTGTCAGAGTACCGGACATCACGGCGCCGGGCGGTGCATGAAAAATGCTCCGGTGCTCCGGCAGGATGCTGTACACAAGTAGGTTTCAACGGAGAGATTTCAGAGGTATATCGAATGAAAAACAAAACAGTATATGGACTTATGTCCGCAGAAAAAAAAGAGAGCCAGTGGATCGACATGCCAAAGGGACAGAATATAGCAGGATACGGTATAGGGATACTCCATCTGGATAATGTGTGGTATCCGCTTGTTCCCGGGAATGTCGTCAATGCCTGGACGTATGATTTTCCTGTAAGATTCAGGGCAGTGGAAGGGCTAGATACGCCGACTCTTCACAGCGGTTCACCGGAAGTATTTGAATACATTCTTAAAGCGGCGAAACAGCTCGAAAAAGAAGGGGTAAGAGCAATATCGGCTGCCTGCGGCTTTTTTGGTCACTTTCACAGACAGCTTGCCGACGCTATGGATATACCTGTAGCTCTTTCGAGTCTTGTCCAGATCCCGTGGATACGTTCAGTGATCAAGAGCAATGAAAAAATAGGTATCCTCACAGCCAATGCGGCAGCAGTAAGTGACAGCCTGCTGAAAAGTTGCGGTGTAGATGACCCGGAAGGGCTTGTGATAGCTGATCTTCGCAGGGGTGAGAATTTTTCGGCCATCATGGAGGATCGGGGCAGTTTCGATAATGAGGGAACGAGAAGAGAAGTGGTAGCTGCAGCAGTAAAGCTGTGTGAAGACAATCCTGATATAGGTGCGATACTGCTCGAATGCAGTGATATGCCTCCATATGCATCAGATGTACAGGCAGCTACAGGAAAACTCGTCTTTGATTTTATAACACTGATAAAATGGCTCAATAACGCAGCGATGCAGAGGCCGTATCAGGGATGGATCTGATGTCAGGTGCGGAGAGAGCAGACAGACGGTACACAAAAAAGAGTGAACACCGATGTCGACTTACGACCGGCACAGCGAAAGGAGAAAAATTATGAGTGAGACGCTTAGTACGAAAAAAAGTGAACATTACGGTTCAAAATTCGGCGCCATAATGTCTATGGCAGGCATGGCTATAGGTCTGGGGAATGTTTATCGATTCCCTTACATGGTAGGCGCTTATGGCGGAGGAGCATTTGTAATAGCATATTTGATCTGTGCGCTTCTTATAGTGACGCCTATAGCTATAATGGAGGCAGGATACGGAAAACAGATAGGAAAAGGACTTGTGGAGGCATATGAGGCAGCTTTACATAAAAAAGGCATATCGAAAGTCATAGGATGCCTGTGCGGATGCGTATATGGGACGATGAACTTCTTCTTCATCCCGGTAATGGCAACTTGTATATACTTCATGTATGTTTCGCTGACAGGCGGGTTTAAAAAGGCGGCAGATGTCTCAACGATGTATGCGGATTCCCTTGGGAACTACAGTTTTATGATACTGACGACTATCGCGCTGGCCCTTGTTATAGGTCTAATTATATTCAAAGGCGTGCAGCAGGGTATCGAAGCCGTATCGAAAGTGATGGTACCATTGATGTTCCTGTTCTTTATAATCGTTATAATCTTTGCGGTATTCGCTATAGATGGGATCGGCAAAGGATTTGACTACTATCTGAATCCTGACTTCTCATGGTGGGCAAAACCTAGCATGTGGGTAGGCGCTATGGGGCAGGCTCTGTTCTCGATCGGTGTAGGCCCGGGATGTGTACTGATATATGGATCGCATCTTCCTAAGAAAAACGACGTTACCGTATCCCTCACTACCGTATGCCTGCTGGATACATCGATCGCAATGATCGCAGGTATGTCAATGATCCCGGCCTGTATCGCGATGGGTCTCGACCCTGAAGCGGGCACAGGATTAATCTTCGTAATATTGCCGGCACTCTTTGCACAGCTTCCTATGGGAGGATTGATAGGATTCCTGGTGTTTGCAGCGATCTTCTTTGCAGCTATCACATCAGCCGTAGCACAGCAGGAAGTACCGGTATACACATTCATGAACTGTTTCGGGATCTCGAGAGCAAAAGCATCTCTCGTTGCTACAATAATAACGGCGGCGGCAGCAGGCTATGCAGCATACTCGCTTCCATTCATGGATTTCTGGAATATGTTCGCAGGAAACTATGGCTTCATAATAACAGCCGGCGTTGGCAGTATAGTATACGGATGGGTATATGGTGTTGAGAAGATCAGAGTCCAGACCCTCAACACGACAAGTGGCGTACAACTGGGCAAATGGTATACATACTGGTGCAAATACGTATGCATTCCTATAATGGTACTGGTAATGCTCAATTCATTGTTCCCGTTCTTAGGTTAAAAGGATATACAGGGTAATTGTGAAATATTTAAAGGAGGATGACGAAATGATGACAGGTACTGTAATATCGTTAGCATTTGTTGTAATAGTATTATTCGGAAGCACGATATTCATCTTAAACAAGGCGCTGAAACTGGAAGATCATTCGGGTGAAGACGAGAACGAGGAACAAAGCGCAGAAAACTGCTCTTCCCACTCGTAGTTCCGTCAGTCGATGAAAAACAAAGTACTGGAACATAGTGATCAAAGGGGTTTAAAAATAAAACAGGACAGTGTTGAGATATAACAATGCAAATGTGCAGCAGCCGGATCGGTAGTTTTTGTTACTTGTCCGGCTGCATTTGTGTGTATATCGGTTCCAGACAGATGTGTATACGGATCAGAGAACAGCCTTGATAGCCTCGAGCAGATCGTCGTATTCATCATAAGCAGGAAATTCAGGGTACTCTGCCTTGATAGCGTCTGTGCTCTTGAACAGGAAGCCTGCCTTGCTTGCCTGGATCATGCCTATATCATTGTGGCTGTCGCCGCTTGCGATAGTTTCAAAGCCGATCGACTGCAGAGCCTTTACTGTAGTGTACTTTGACTTCTCGCAGCGCATCCTGTGCTTCAGGATCGTGCCGTCCTCTGCGATCTCGAGAGAATTGCAGAACAGCGTAGGCCAGCCGAGCTTTTCCATCATAGGCTGAGCGAACTGTTCGAATGTATCGCTGATGATGATCACCTGAGTGATGCTTCTGAGTTCATCCAGGAATTCCTTTGCGCCCGGGATCGGATCCATCTTGCCGATAGTTGCCTGTATCTCCTTGATCCCCAGGTTGTGCTTTCTGAGAATGTCGAGTCTGTACTCCATCAGCTTGTCATAATCCGGCTCGTCACGAGTCGTTCTTTTCAGTTCCTCGATGCCGGTTGCTTCTGCGAACGCGATCCAGATCTCAGGGATAAGTACGCCTTCCATGTCTAAACAAACTATATTCATTATGATACCTCCTATATTGAATAAATGCATTTTAGATCTGCTGTCAGTCATGCAAATCTGCACGGTGCCGGTTTTCCATAATGATTACGGCTGTCGCACAGCTGCATATTCGCATGAAATAATTCTATCATAAATACTGTGGCTGTGGAATAAATATTTGCGGCTTCGCAGTCTTCACAGAAAATTTACATTTCAGAAGGCCTGAAAATGACGTTCCCCCTTTGTAGAGCTACATATATATATGATATACTATCTGCAAGCCGGAGCTCGTGCAAAGCGCAGACGACGGCACAGCAAAGTGATTTTAAGCGGGAGAAATACGATAATATGAATAACGAAGACACGCATACCAAAGATAAAGTTTTTGTCATAGGACACAAGAGCCCGGACACCGATTCGATCTGTTCGGCCATAGCATATGCAGAGCTGAGGAACAAGAGCTGCGACGCCGATTACATCGCCTGCAGAGCGGGGATCGTCAATGAGGAGACAAAATTCGTGCTCAAGTATTTTGGCGTAGAGGTGCCTCTGTATTTAGGCACGGTCCAGCCTGATATCAGTGATATAGATCTGAATATGATCGCAGGTATAGACAACGATGATTCTATAAAGAGAGCATGGGAGCTTATGGCTGAGCAGGACGCGAGGTCAGTGCCGGTGCTGTCGGACGGCAGGGTGCAGGGGATCGTTTCGATAACGGATATCGCCAAGTCGTATATGGACGAAAGCGACAGCCATGTGCTGGCGACAGCCAGAACGAGATTTTCGAGCATTGCAGAGACTCTTAACGGCAAGATAATCTGTGGTGACCACAACGATGTGTTCGAAAAGGGGAAGGTGACGATCGCAGCATCAAGCCCGGATATCATGGAGGGCTTCATAGAGGAGCATGATCTCGTAGTGACCGGAAACCGCTTTGAGACGCATTTTACGGCGATAGAGCTGGGAGCGAAATGTCTGGTCATGTGCCAGGGATCGACTCCGACAAAGACGATAAAAAAGCTGGCGGAAGACAGAGGCTGCATCATCATAAGTACACCGTACGATACATTCACGACAGCTAGATTCATCAACCAGAGTATCCCGGTCAGCTTCTGCATGACACACGAGAATCTGATGACTTTCCAGCTGACAGACTCGCTCGAGGACGTCGAGGAAATGATGAAGACGAATAAATTCCACAACTTCCCTGTGATCGACAAGAACGGGATGTATCTCGGGCTGATTTCGAGAAGGCGGCTGCTCAACATACACCGCAAGAAGGTGATACTGGTGGATCACAATGAGGTGAGTCAGGCGGTCGACGGTATCGAACGGGCGGAGGTACTGGGGATCATAGACCATCACAGGCTCGGCGGTTTCGAAACGCTGGGACCGGTATTTTTCAGGAATCAGCCGGTTGGCTGCACTGCGACGATAATCTATCAGATGTACACAGAACAGGGACTCACACCGAGTCCGACGACGGCGGGACTGCTCGCGTCTGCGATAATTTCCGATACGCTGATGTTCAGATCGCCTACATGCACCCCTGTTGACAGAAAGACTTGCGAAAAGCTGGCAGAGCTGGCAGGCATAAATATTGAAGAGTTTGCACACAGGATGTTCGAGGCGTCGAGCAGTCTGCAGAGCAAGACTGCGGAGGAGATCTGCTATCAGGATTTCAAGATCTTCTCAAACGACGGATATTCGTTTGGAGTGAGTCAGGTCACATCGATGGATCAGGATGAGCTGGATAATATCAGGGCAAAAGTGGAGCCGAGCCTTGAAACTGTGATGAGAAGCCAGGGACTGGATATGATGTTCCTGATGATGACGGACATCGTAGAGGCGAGCACCGAGCTGCTCTGCCATGGTGAGATGGCGGAAGAGACTGCGCGAGATGCTTTCAATGTGCCGGAAGATCATGAAAAGATCGTGCTCAAAGGCATCGTGTCAAGGAAAAAGCAGTTCCTGCCTACTTTCGTGGAGGCGCTTCAGGAGCTGGAGCAGTAGTATTATGTAAACAGAAAATCGCACCGCACTGACAAGTATTGAACAAGTACAGTGTGGTGCGATTTTTGATTGTCTGTTTGTAAATTTTCAACCGGGGCTCCACGCCCCGATCAGGCCTGCCTGCAGCCGGCCGAGCCGACTGTCGTGACGTTATGCCGCCTGACTAGCGTTTGTTGCTCTGTCTCCAGATACCCATCTTTTCAGCGTCTTTGATGAGCTCTTCTCTGAAATCAGGGTGAGCGATCGAGATGAGCGCCTCAGCTCTTTCCCATGTAGTCAGTCCCTTGAGGATGACTTTGCCGTATTCTGTGACCACGTAATGTGTGTTCGTTCTGGTGTCCGTAACGATCGAGCCTTCTGTGAGCGTCGGCTTGATCCTTGACTTCACGTTGCCCTGCCTGTCCTTGAAAGTCGATGAGCAGCAGATGAAGCTCTTTCCGCCCTTGGAAAGATATGCGCCGAGCACGAAGTCGAGCTGGCCGCCTGCGCCGCTGATATGCTTGATACCTGCGGACTCGGCATTTACCTGACCGAACAGGTCGATGTCTACCGCATTGTTTATGGACATGAAGTTGTCGATAGCGCCGACTACTCTGATGTCGTTCGTGTAGTCTACAGGCGCGCTCAGGCATTCAGGGTTGTTGTTTATGTAATCATAAAGCTTCTTTGTTCCTGCTCCGAAAGCGTATGCCTGTCTGCCCTTGTCGATAGTCTTGCATGAACCGTTGATCTTTCCGGCCATGGCGATATCGACGAAAGCGTCAACGTACATTTCCGTATGCACTCCCAGATCCTTGAGGTCTGACTGTGCGATCAGTGATCCTACTGCATTAGGCATACCGCCGATACCCAGCTGCAGGCAGGCACCGTTAGGGATCTCCTCAACGATGAACTGTGCGACTTTTTCATCGATCTCGTTCGTAGGACCTGCACCGAGTTCCTCCATAGGAGTGTTCGTGCTCTCTACGATGTGGTCGATCTCTGAGATGTGGATCTTTTCTCCGCCTACCTTGCTTCCGAGTGCTACCGGCATGTTTTCGTTCACTTCCACTACGATGCGCTTAGCTCTGCTGCACATGTCAGCCATGTGTGAAGCACTCGGGCCGAAGTTGAAATATCCGTCGGAATCCATCGGTGCGACTCTGATCATAGCGATATCTACCGGATCCGGAAGATCTCTGTAGTATCGAGGCAGTTCGGAATATCTGATCGGCGCATAGTATGCGATACCCTGACCGACAGCCTTTCTCTCGATACCTGTCATGTGCCAGCTGTTCCAGCAGAGGTGCTTCGGAGCGTTTTCGATCTTGAAGATCTCAGGGACTCTCAGTGCGATACCGCCTCTGAACTTGAGGTCGTAAAGGTCATCAGCCTTTATCCTTGCAGCCAGCGCAGCATCGAGATCGTAAGGGATGCCGACACCCCATCCGAAGTCTACCCAGTCGCCTGACTTGACGAGTTTAACTGCGTTTTCGGCAGTTATGAGCTTGCTCTCATATTCTTTTCTTAAATTCTCCATGTTAAAATTTCCCCATTTCCATTAAAATGTTTTAATATTGATTTTCGAATTCAGGTCAATTCTTAAAATTGATACTTTATTCACAAGTATATCATATCGTGGAGGCATGATAAAGCATTTAATGACAAAATCGGCTTCGGCTGTTTCATGCAAAGGTGCAGGCTGCGGCGTGCCGGGTGTTTCCGGCCGCAGCGTCGTGATGTATCAAACAGCACATCCCGTGCATGAATGCGCCGGAGCAACGGCACTTCGCACCTGCCCGCCGGACTCGAGTCTGGCGAATGTATCCGGCATCTCAGGAATCTGAACCGACGG
This sequence comes from uncultured Clostridia bacterium, assembly GCA_934247125.1. GTDB lineage: Bacteria > Bacillota > Clostridia > Peptostreptococcales > Anaerovoracaceae > Lentihominibacter. The sequence continues at coordinate 301 of CAKQIZ010000073.1, read as the reverse complement.
CTGTGAAGCCGACCTGCAGGCGCATGCAGCACTCGAGCAGAAATAGTTCATCGCTGTTTTTCAGCGAAAGGCCGGTCAGATCCTCGATCTTTTGCAGCTGGTACAGCAGCGTCTGCCGGTGTCTGCCCAGCCTCCTGGCAACTTCGGATATATTCTTGCAGATCAGGTATGTGCGCAGTGTGTCGATGAGCTGGGAACCGTGTTTCTTGTCGTATTCTACCAGCGGAGAGATTATCCTGTATGCGTTGCTCATCACTTCCTCATCGGAGGAAAGCAGCGACATCATGTTGTATATGAGCGT
>CAKQIZ010000072.1 GCA_934247125.1 uncultured Clostridia bacterium | reverse complement strand
ATAATACGATGATTCCCCGAGTTCTCCGTAAAGAGAATCAAGATATGCCACAACAAAATTCTCTTTAGCTAAAATGATGAACCCAACGAGAGTTCCAAAAATCAGAGGTTCCAGTGCTCTTTTGGTTATGATAGCACTCACTATCACCACGAGCACCGGTATCAGACTTAAGAGCCCGTAATCTGCTCCGTTCATAACTGCCATCCTTTCTGCATAAACCCCTTATGCATAGAATTTACCGATAAAATACAGTGCACACTCTGTGTAATAGATAAAGCAATTAACATGCCAATTTAAAATTTTCTAAAAACGGGCATTTTTTGCGCTTTTCCAGCTCGTGCAAAAATACACAGTGTCTGTCTGCACAGACACCATGCGAGCAAAACTGCCTTAGTACTGTCGAAAAGTGTTTAAAATGCGCAGAAAAAAACACAGTGTCTGTACAGACAGACACTGTGTTTGCATACTGACGTTTTTCGCCGGTATATTCGATCTATATATCATATATCCATCCCGAGCCTTTTCATCTTCTGATAAAGCAGAGAGCGCGGTATTTTCAGGCATTCTGCGGTCTTAGTCTTGTTTCCGTCAAACCGCTCGAGCACCTCGCTTATCAGCTTTCGCTCGGCTTCTTTTTTTATCTCCTCTATAGGATTGTCGAAAGACTTGAGTTTCTCGATGTCGATCTCCTCTTCACCGGCTCTCGCGCTGAAATGCTCCAGCCTGAGAGTTTCCTCATCGTCGCTGGCGTAATTCATAGCCTGCTCCAGCTTGTTGTAAAGCTCCCGTATATTTCCCGGCCAGTCGTATCTCCTGAACGCCTCGAACACACCGTCATCTACCTTTGAGATGCTCTTTCCGAGGTCTATGTTGAGAGTCCGTATCTTCGTGTTTATGAGCAGCTCCAGATCCTCGAGACGGTCTCTCAGAGGCGGGACATATATCGGGAACACATTGAGCCTGTAGTACAGGTCTTCCCTGAATTTTCCTTCGCCTACCAGCTTCTTCAGATCCTGATTGCTCGCAGCTATTATCCTGACATCCACCGGTATGCTGCGTTCGCTTCCTATCCTGTCGACTTCCCGTTCCTGCAGCACGCGCAGGAGCTTCGGCTGTACCGATACAGGCATCTGGTTGATCTCGTCTATGAAAAGTGTCCCCTTGTCAGCCTGTTCGAACTTGCCTTTCTTGCCGTTCTTCACCGCACCGGTGAACGAGCCTTCTTCATATCCGAACAGCTCGGATTCGACGAGATTCTCCGGGAACGCACTTGAGTTGATTTTTATTATACGTTCTTTGCGCCTGAGGCTCAGCGCATGTATCGCCTGTGCCACCAGCTCTTTTCCCGTTCCGGTCTCTCCCGTTATCATCACAGTGGAATTCGACTTCGACGCAGCGATGATCTCTTCCTTGAGCTTGCGCACGGCAGGTGACTTGCCTATTATGCTGTTGATCGAATACTTCGATTCGCCGAAGTTAATGATCTCTTTCTCCGCATCGAGCAGCTCTTTGTCCAGGAAGTTGCTGTATCCCTTGGAAAGCTCGTAAAGTCTCTGTGAGTTCTGCGTCGCATCGTATTCGAGAAGTCCCACCTTCCTGCCGTCTTTGAAAAGCGGCACCTGTATGGTTATGCCTATCCCCAGATATGAGCTGTAAAACACGAGTTCCGGGTCATCAAGCGCCAGACCTTCTATCATCTTCGAATTCGGGAACGTCTCGAGGATATGTCGCCCCAGCACTTCTTCTCTCGGCTTTCCGAAATATCCGGCACACTGTTCGTTGAGATACGTGACGATACCGTCCATATTTATCACTACCACTCCCGGTATGTTTTCAAGATAGTATTTTATATCTTCGTATGATGCTTCCTGCATTTCGATATTCTCCCGCCTTCGGCTCTTCAAAATAACTGCGGCTGAGTTTTCAGACTGATAACTGCCGGCAAATAAAAAATCAGTTAGATTATCTTCGCTCGCTCTGAAACAGGCTTCTTTTCTTTCTGAACGACAGGCTCAAGCGGTCTGCCAAAAAGTATAGCCGTACGCACCTTTTCATCTTCCGGTATATTAAATATCCCTCTTACCTTCTTTTCATTGTCATTGAGCTTCATCATGCCGTCCATCCACACTCCTGCATATCCAAGTGCAGTAATAGCCAGCATTATACTTCGCCATAAAGTAAAAATCCTGAAGCAGTTGCTTCAGGATTTTTCATGGTGCGGCCTACCGGACTTGAACCGGTACGGTCTCCCACACGCCCCTCAAACGTGCGCGTCTGCCTATTCCGCCAAGGCCGCATATCGAGGTCGCTTCCTTTACGTCCTCAACGCTACTTTTCTATTTTATCCATTTTTGCCGGGCTTGTCAACAGTTTTTTTATCTTTTATGCGGATTTTTTCGGTGACGGCGATCGGCGATTTTTTCGACCTTTTTTCGGAACATGTCAAAGCCGCTTTAACAACTGTTTTAAGATCACTCTGCTAAAAATCCCGTGAGAAAATCCTGCAGCTTTTCAAACAGTTCTTCTACACCATCCGAGTTGTCGACTACCGCATCTGCGCGCTTCATCTTCTCTTCATCGCTCATCTGATTGCTGATACGGCTCATCACTTCATCTGCTGTGACTCCGTCGCGCCTGCGTACTCTTTCTATGCGGACATCCATATCTGCCGTCAGCAGCAGTACTTCATCGCATCTGCTGTCGAGTCCAGCTTCAAACAGCAGCGGCGCATCCAGCAGTATCCCGCTCAGCTCGCCATCCGGCTGCTGCCTGTACATGCTGATCAGACGTTCCGTCTCACTGATGATCTCACTGAACATCAGCGCATCGAGACGCTCCCGCCTTCTTTCCTCAGCGAACACCACTGATGCCATCGCCCTCCTTATCAGATCACCGTTTTCATCGAGGATCTCAGTCTTCCCGTCACCAAACTCGCCGTCAGGCCCGAACAGCTTGCCGAGCACCGGCAGTATGCTGCTGCCGTCGGCCGTGAGGTCTCTGCCTATCTGATCCGCGTCTATGTGAGCGAATCTCTTATTTTTGAAAAATACGGCGGCAGTGGATTTGCCGGTCCCTATGCCGCCCGTAAGTCCTAATACTTTTATCATTTCGATCCTTTCCCTTTATTTCAGATCGTACCAGTTCACACCTTCGTTCAGATCAGCCCTGAGCTCTACGGCAAGCCTGTAAGCCGACTCCATGTTCTCGACCAGCAGCTTTTCTACTTCTTCTAGCTCGTCCTTCCACGTGTTGATAATAAGTTCGTCATGTACCTGCAGTATCAGGTTAGATTTGAGTCCGCGCTCCTTTATGGCATTGTAGACTTTGACCATGGCGAGCTTTATTATGTCTGCTGCGCTTCCCTGGATAGGCGTGTTCATCGCAAGACGTTCGCCCAGCTGCCTTACCATGTATCCGGGCGCCTTTATCTCCTTGACATAGCGCTTTCTTCCCATGATCGTGGTCACATAGCCGTTCTCCCTGCAGAACTCCACCTGCGAGTCCATGAAAGCCTTTACAGCTGTATGCTTGCTGAAATATGTTTTTATATAGTTGTCTGCCTCTTTTCTCGTTATGCCGAGCTCAGATGAAAGCCCGAAGCTGCTCATGCCATAGATGACACCGAAGTTGACGGCCTTTGCTCTGCTCCTCTCCTCTATTGTGATCTCCGACTCAGGAATACCCAGCACATTTGCAGCCGTAGCACGGTGGATATCCTCGCCGCGATTGAACGCATCGATCAGAGCCGTGTCCTGTGACATATGAGCCAGCACTCGAAGTTCGATCTGCGAATAATCCGCGCCTACCAGCACGCAGTCCTCTGAATCCGGAATAAACGCCTTTCTCAGCTGTCTTCCCATCTCCTGCCTGATCGGTATGTTCTGCAGATTAGGCTCCGTGCAGCTTATCCTGCCAGTCGTCGTCACCGTCTGGTTGAAATGCGCGTGCACCTTGCTGTCGCTGCTGTTTATCAGCGGTATCAGACCGTCCACGTACGTGCTCTTGAGTTTTGCCAGCGTCCTGTATTCGAGTATCGCCGGTACGATCGGATGCTTGTCAGCTATCTTTTCGAGAATGTCCGCACTCGTCGAATAACCGCGCTTTGTCTTCTTGCCTGCCGGAAGACTGAGCTTTTCAAACAGGATCTCACCGAGCTGCTGCGGTGAATTGAGATTGAACGGTTCACCTGCGAGCTCCGTGACACGCGCTGTTATCTCGTCGATCTTCTCTGAGAGCATTTCCCCGAACTGCTGCAGCGTGTCTCTGTCAGCCTTGAAACCTTCCGCCTCCATCGACGCCATGACGATGATGAGCGGTATCTCAACTTTGTAGTAGACTTCTTCAAGATCTTCTTCTCTGAGCTTTTCCCTCTGCAGTCCTGTCAGGTTCATCACGGCTGTACAGACCTCGAACCCGTAGTCCATGAACGATCTCACCGTCTCTGTGAACATATCTACCTGACCGTTGTCTGCCAGAAAATCCTTTTCGTCTCTTACTGTAAAGTGCAGGTATTCGTTCGAAATAGCAGCAAGGCTGTAGTTACTCCTGCCGGAATCCAGCACGTACTGCGCTATAGCAGTATCGAAACACGTTTCAAAATCTTTGAGACCCTTGCACATCAGCATGTAATAGTCGCGTTTCAAGCCGTGCCCCGTATATGTGATATCCTGTTCTGCGATCCAGCTGTACACATTCGTCAGACTGCTGCAGTCAAAATAGTAGTATTTCCCGTCATTCATCGCTGCGATCCCGTCGATACACGGCTCAGCTGTGTGGCTGTAGTCTCCGAAGACTTTTATCACCGTCTCGCCGCTGAGGCTTATCGTTTCCAGCATTTCGTCGCGGTCTACAAGTATGCGTTCGAAATCCGAAGTGTCGATCGCTGTATTTTCAATACTGTTCTGTCCCTGCTGGCCAGGCTGTCCGCCTCTTTCGACATTGAGTTTTCTGAGGAATTTGTTGAATTCCAGTTTTCTGTAGATCTCGATCAGCGCGTCGTAGTCCGGTTCACCGAGCAGATATCTGTCAAAGTCGATCTCAAATGGCACGTTCGTATTTATAGTCGCGAGCCTCTTGCTCATCACAGCCAGCTGCGCATTTTCCTCTACCTTAGCCTTGACGCCTTTCGGCTTTATATCATCAGTATTTGCCAGCAGGTTTTCCACGCTGCCGAATTCCATGATCAGCTTGGTCGCAGTCTTTTCACCTACTCCCGGGATCCCGGGGATATTGTCAGACTGGTCGCCCATCAGACCCTTGAAATCTATGAACTGCTGCGGGGTAAAGCCGTACTTTTCGATCATCGCTTCTCTGTCATAAATCTCGAATTCCGAAACGCCTTTTCTCGTAAGTATCACTTTTGTCGTGTCAGTAACGAGCTGCAGCTCGTCCTTGTCTCCCGTGATTATATATACGCCGATCCCTTCTTTCTCGGCTCTCCTGGCGATCGTCCCGATTATATCGTCGGCCTCGAAGCCTTCCATCTCGATCTGTTCTATGTTCATCGCACGGAGCACATCCTTGAGAAGAGGTATCTGCATCGCAAGCTCCGGCGGCATTTTCTTCCTGCCGGCCTTGTATTCCTCGTATTCTCTGTGTCTGAAAGTAGGAGCCTTCATGTCGAAAGCAACAGCCATATATTCAGGCTCGTAGTCTTTCTTCAGTTTTTCCAGCATGTTCAGAAATCCGAATATACCTTGTGTAAAGATCCCGTCCTTCGTTATCATCGGGTTCCTCATGGCATAGTACGCTCTGTTCACCAGGCTGTTGCCGTCTATAACAGCTATCTTCTTCATATGTCCACCTTCACCTCTGTTTTCACTTCTGTTCTTCAAGCTCGTTTACCGAAATAAATCCGTATGCCGCCTCCGCATTCCTTACTCCCTCGTTTATCGCCTTCGCCATAACATAGGCGCTGAGATCGCCCAGGGCGTCCGCATTGACCTGCACATCTCCGCATGACATGTAAAACGCAGTGTCTCCGTCAGCTGACGAGTGCACCGGTTTTATCGCTGCTGCAAATCCGTCGTGCGTCATGGATGCCAGAGTGCAGCACTGATCTTTTGTCAGCGCTGCATTCGTTATCACGCATCCTATGGTAGTATTCCCCGTAAAAACATTTTTCTGCTGCTGCACTGAGCTCCACATAGCTTCACGCGTGCTTGCAAGCGACCTGCCGTTTTCCGAAAGCATCCCTGCGATCTGTCTGCCGGTATCTGCGTCATACACATCGCCGAGACAGTTCACAGCCACGACTGCGCCGACCTTCAGATCTCCGATCTGTACGGCATATGTCCCGAGCCCGCTCTTCATCAGGTGATCGATACCGAGAAACTTCCCGACTGTAGCACCTGTCCCTGCACCAAAGTTTCCCTGCTGCGGCTTGTTTTTCTCTGAGGCTGTGCATGCCGCATATCCCATTTCAGCGTCCGGTCTGCAGTGAAAATCTCCTGCGATCAGATCGTAAAGGCACGCTGCCGGCACTATAGGAACGACGCCTGTCCCGACGTCAAAGCCTATGCCCTTTTCCTCTAAATACTTCATCACACCGCTTGCTGCGTCGAGCCCGTAAGCGCTGCCGCCCGAAAGCAGCACACCGTATATTTTCTGACATGCCTTTGACGGTGAAAGCAGATCTGTCTCACGTGTCGCGGGGCCTCCGCCTCTCACGTCGACTCCGGCTGTCGCTCCGCTCTCGCAGATTATCACAGTACAGCCCGTGCCTCCGACTGTATCCTGCGCATTCCCTGTGCGGAATCCTTCTATTTCTTCTATCGGTATACGTTTCATTGTTATTTCAGTTTCCTTCCGATCAGCCAGTAGACTACCCCGACGAAGACAGCGCCGCCGACGATATTGCCCAGCGTTACAGGAAGCAGATTTCCTATGACGAAGCTGCCGACATCAAGTCCGCTTATATCTGTTCCCAGCAGCTGCACGTACGCATCATTTCCCGAAGCGATCATTCCGGCCGGTATAAAATACATGTTCGCGATGCTGTGCTCGAATCCCGACACGACGAAAAGACCGATACAGAACAGTATCGAGAATATCTTGCTTATCGTGGTATGCGCGCCTGTCGCCATCCATACGGCCAGGCACACGAGCCAGTTACACATCACGCCGAGCACGAACGCCTTTCCGAAATCAAGACTCGTCTTTGACACGGCCGTTTTCACCGTGACTGCACCAAGCAGCCCGCCGCCGCTTTCCAGCAGTCCTGAATAGTTCACGAGCACCGCCACGAGCAGCGCTCCGATAAAATTGCCGATATATACAATGATCCAGTTTTTTAACATGCCCGACACCTTGATCTTCCTGTCGAGCACACCTATTATCATCAGATTGTTTCCGGTGAACAGCTCCGCTCCGCAGAGCACGACCATCATCAGTCCCACCGGGAACACCGATGCAGCTACGAGCTTGCCGAGTCCTAAAGTCGCCGGATCCGACGTCAGATTGAATGATGCCATCGCCGATGCCTGTGCGCCGAACGCAATGTACGCTCCCGCAAGTATCGCAAGTATGAATAATTTCCAGAATCCCGATGTTGCCTTGGGTATTGCGGAATCTGACACTTTTTCGAGTATCTCTCCTGTTGTAAGTGCTTTCATTTATCCCTTCTCCTTTTTCTCCTGTTATTCCTGTTTTGCTATATGTTTCGGATCTCCGGTCCGGCTCCGGTCTTATCCGCCACAAAAAAACCACCCGGGCAGCATATGTGATACTGCACCAGGTAGCTATTATACCATATAAAGCGCATGTTTAGAACACGTTACTTTTCATGTCGTCTGCATGCTGCTGCTTTATGCGTCTGCAGGTTCTTCGATCATTATGACTTATGCTACTTTGTCATCAGTTCGCACACCGTATTCGAAAACTCCACAGGATCTTCGATCGGCAGTCCTTCGATCAGTCGAGCCTGGTCGTAGAGCAGCGCCGCGTACTTCCTGACCGTATCCTTGTCCGCATCGTACTCCTTCTTGAGCTTTTCGAGTACAGGATGCTTTGCATTGATCTCGAGTACGCACTCAGCCTGCACTTTTTCGTCTGTAGGCATAGCGTTCAGCACCTTTTCCATCTCTATGGAAAGTCCGCCCTTTGACGTCAGGCACACAGGATGGCTCTTGAGTCTGTGTGAAAGCTTTACTTCTGAAACCTTGCCGTCCAGAGACTCCTTCATGAACTCGAGCAGATCCCTGCTCTCCTCTGCCTGCTTCTCTGCCGCTTCTTTTTCTTCTTTTGATTCCTCGATGTCAAGGTCCTCGCCCGATACCGACTTGAACGGTTTCTCGTCGAATTCGCGCATTACCTGCAGTGCGAACTCGTCTATGCTGTCCGTGAGATAGAGTATCTCGTAGCCTTTTTCCTTGAGGAGTTCTGTCTGCGGCAGTCTGTCTATCTGTTCCACGGTCTCGCCCGAAGCGTAGTAGATGTATTTCTGTTCGTGCTTCATCCTGCTCACGTATTCCGAAAGCGTAACGAGTGCCTTCTCAGTCGATGAGTGGAACATCAGCAGATCTTTGAGCGTTTCCTTGTTTGCTCCAAAACTGTCGTAAAGTCCGTACTTCAGCTGCAGTCCGAAGTTCTTGAAGAAGCTGATGTATTTTTCACGGTCTGTCTTGAGCATGGAAAGCAGCTCGCTCTTGATCTTCTTCTCGAGTCTCTGTGCTATCGCTCGGAGCTGTCTGTCATGCTGCAGCATTTCCCTGGAAATGTTCAGCGACAGATCCTGTGAATCCACAAGACCCTTTACGAAGCTGAAATAGTCCGGCAGCAGATCCGGGCATTTATCCATGATCAGCACGCCTGAGGAGTAAAGCTGCAGACCTTTCTCGTAGTCTTTAGTATAGTAGTTGAACGGAGCCTGCCCAGGTATGAACAGCAGTGCCGTATAGCTCACCACGCCTTCGACGTCGGTGTGTATCACCTTTGCGGGATCTGTATAGTCGTAGAACTTGTCTTTGTAAAATTCGTTGTAGTCTTCGTCTTTTATATCGCTCTTGTTCTTCTTCCAGAGTGGCACCATACTGTTGAGCGTTTCAAGTTCCTGATATGTCTCATATTCCTGTTCTTCAGGCTTCTTGTCTTCGCAGCCCGGTTTCAGCCTGTGTTTCTCGACCATCATCTGTATAGGATATCTGATGTAGTCTGAGTACTTCGTGATCAGGCTTTTGATCTTGTAAGTGTCGAGATATTCACTGTATTTTTCATCATCTGTATCTTCCTTGAGTGTCAGAGTTATCTCTGTTCCGTTGCCGTCTTTCTCTGCTTCTGTGATAGTATATCCGTCTGCTCCTGATGACTCCCACATATATGCCTCGTCCGATCCGTAGGCCCTGCTCAGCACGCTTACCTTGTCGCTGACCATGAATGCCGAGTAAAATCCCACGCCGAACTGTCCGATGATGTCTATTTCATCTTTTTTGTCCATCTCGGATTTGAAATCCAGCGACCCGCTCTTTGCGATGGTTCCCAGGTTTTTCTCCAGTTCTTCTTTTGTCATGCCCATGCCGTTGTCGATGATCTTGAGTGTCCTGTTCTCTCTGTCTGCTTCGATCCTGATACCGAAATCATCACGCGATATACCTGTGTCGCCTTCTGTGATCGTCTTATAGTAAAGCTTGTCCACAGCATCGCTCGCATTGGAGATCAGCTCTCTTAAAAATATTTCTTTATGTGTGTAGATCGAATTGATCATTAAATCCAAAAGTCT
>CAKQIZ010000071.1 GCA_934247125.1 uncultured Clostridia bacterium | reverse complement strand
TCCTACCAGATACCTTGGCTGTACATGGCAGCTCTCCTGCTGATCGTTGCAGTGATCAGAGGTATCTGCACAAGCAACAAGAGAAAGTTCAAGGCTTAGGGACTGGCCGGGATCACGGCAGCGAAGCCGCTTTCGACTCTAGCCCATGGGTCCCGGATAAGCTCCGGCGGTCCGGGGCGGGCCGGCGATTTCAGGTCGGCCCGGTGCGGGCGGCGATTTCAGGTCGGCCCGGTGCGGGCGGCGATTTCAGGTCTGCCCGGTATAAACAAGTTTTCACTATTCATAGCATAAATTCCGGCAACGGAAGCCCGGGGGCCGGCACGTACGGACGCGAAAGCGTTCGTTCGTGCCGGCCTTTGGGTATGTGGAACGTGTCGTGTACGCTGCGATGAGCAGGGTGCACTTCGCACTTTGCAGGAAATGTCAGCTTTGCTGACACGGGAAATATCGCGAGCGATATTTCCTGCCGCACAAAAACCGTACGCGCGCACTTAAAAAGGCCGGATCGCCCGGACGTGCTCATAAGAGCATACCGTCCGACCGGCTGCGGCCTTTACAAAATATTCATCAATAATGGTATTTCGAGCGTTTTGTGATCAGGAAGCCTGTTGTCAGGATGGCGGAGACGACTTCGGCGACAACGACTGAGCCCCAGATGCCCTGTATGCCGAAGATCAGTGGGAGGAGCAGTACTGCGCCGACTTCGAACACCAGCGTCCTCATGAATGAGATGATCGCGGAGATCAGGCCGTTGTTGAGGGCGGTGAAGAATGCGGATCCGAAGATGCTCATGCCGACGAACAGGAATGAGCAACAGTATATATGGAAGGCTTCGGTCGTCATTTTCATGAGCTCCGGGTCGTATCCGACGAAAGCGGCGGCGCATTTGCCGGCGAGCAGTTGTATCGCGGCGAACATCACGACTCCGCACACGTTTATGACCCAGAGGCTGCGTCTGAACAGGCTGTGCAGCTCGCTGTGGTTCTGTGCGCCGTAATTGTAGCCGAACAGTGGCGCGGTGCCGACTGCGTAACCCATGAAGACTGCGATGAAAATGTAGTTGACGTACATGAGCACGCCGTATGCTGCGACGCCGTCCGCGCCGGCGTATTTCATCAGCTGGAGATTGTAAAGCATGCTCACGACGGACATCGCGATGCTTGTGACGAATTCAGATGCTCCGTTCGTACATGTCTTGAGCAGAGCTTTGCCGTCATAGCTGGTTTTCGTAAGTTTCAGCAGGCTGGAATTTTTGCGTGCGAAGTAGATCAGCGGGATCAGCGCGCCTGTGAGTCCGCTTGCTGCCGTTGCCGCCGCTGCGCCTGCGATACCCCATCCGAACGCGATGATGAACACTGCATCGAGTACCATGTTCATGAGGCCGGCTCCCACGGTCGCAACGAAGCCGAGATCGGGTTTTCCCGCCGTGACGAAAAAGCTCTGGAACGCGTACTGCAGCACGAACGCGGGCTGTGCGGCCAGTATTATGCGTCCGTATAAAACGCAGTTGTCCAGCATTTCGCCTTCCGCGCCGAGTTTGGAAATGATCTGCGGAAGAAAAATTATTCCGACCACTGCAAGCACTGCGCCGACGCCTGCAGCGATGTATATCAGCATCGAAAAGAGGCGATTCGATCTTTCGTAGTCGCCCTCACCCATGGTTTTGGACACGAGTGCATTGCCGCCGGTACCGAATATGAAGCCGACCGAGCTGAGAAGCATCAGCACAGGCATGGTAAAGTTGACTGCCGCAAACGGCACTTTGCCGACAAAGTTGGACACAAAGAATCCGTCCACGACGCTGTATATAGATGTAAAGATCATCATTGCCACCGATGGCAGCACGAATCTGAACAGTCGTTTGTAATCAAAATGATCCGAAAGCTGGATCTTGTTTTTTGGCATTTTCGGGTCTGTGCCGGCATTGCATCCCGAAATATGGTCCTGATTTTTATGTTCCATCGTCCCTCCTGTTGTTTTATGTTTTTTGGGAAATCGTGCTGTGCGAGCATGCACAGGAAGCGGTGCTTGCGAATCCGATGCGCCTGAAAGCAGTGCGCCCGGAAACGATGCTTGCAAATCCGATGTTCCTGAAAGCAGTGCGCCCCGGAAGCGGTGCTTGCGAATCCGATGCGCGAAAGTGGAACGCCTGCAGCCTTAAGAGGCAAATCAATGCACCGTGTCAAGCCGTAACGCTGTGACTCTCAACTCCAAGGCTTCAAGATCAAAGCCGCTCTCCCACCTTTTTCATTTCCTCTATGTAACGCGCTGTCAATTCAAAATATATCTTTCGTTCTTCCTCTGACCATCTGTCAAACACTGCGTTTTCCTCATCTCTGATGATTTTCACGGTCCGCTCTGCAAATCTGCGTCCCGTCTCAGTCAGATGCACTGTCTTGTTCCTGCCGCCAGTCTGCTCAAGATACACGTATCCGTCTGACTCAAGCTTTCGCAAAGACGAGTTCACAGTCTGCTTGCTGATACATGTCGTTTTGACGATACTGCTCAGCGGGTACGAGCCTTCGCTGTCGTACAGCACATACATTATGGTAAACGCGCTGTCTGTCAAATCAAGCTTCTTTGAAATTTCGTGGTACATTGCGTTGATCTCGCTCATCAGTGTATTAAAACGTTTTATGCTGCTGGTCATAGGTGTCTCCTCGATGATTTTATTTTGGGGAAATCTGTGCATTCGTACAAGTTCGGGCGAGTTTGCACGGCTTCGTAAAGATCCGCACACTTCATGCGTTTTCCTTTTTCGAACGTTTTGTACGATTTCGGACGTTTTGCACATTAGTGATTATAGTATGATTTCGGACGATTGTCAAGACGGTCGTGACGGGGAGGATGCTGTCAATGCTGTCGAGTGTTATCGATCGATTTTAAGGCGATCGGGTGTGTAGGATTTTCCGTTATCAAAAATCATTGCACAAACGATCTCCCGTCTGTGCAGTTTTCAGTGAATTTCGTTTTGTATTACACAAGAATATGGATGATTTTTACAAAAAAGCCGCTTTTTTATGCGATTTTGGCGTTTTTCATGCGATCCCGCACAAAATCATGTGTAATATTTTTTTGAGGGCTATCATTTCTACACATCTGAAAGCCCGTTTGTGCAATATTTCTCCGCCATTCTAAATATTACACAAATTTCCGGCTGGAACGAGCTCAGATCATTTGGTTATACAGTCGCGCCTGTCCGGCGCAATATTCTTCTATAAGTTTAATACAGGCCCCTTTTAAAGGGCCGTTTTCAGATAGGCGTAAAAGGACACTCTCAGGGAGAAGTGTTGATCATGCTTGTGAGCATTGGTCTACTTGATACGCAGAATTTCCCGTTCTTAAAGAATACTATGTCTCAAGCGCATCCGGTTTATCAGAGTCAGAAATCTCATCGCAAATCAGAGTTCTGATTTCTTCTTCGGTCAAACCACTGTAGGCAACGATTTTATTTATCGGCTCTCCTGCAGCTTTCATGTTCAACGCGATCTTACGCTTCTCGTTAAGCTTGCCTTTTTCAAATCCTGAAACTTCTCCTTTTTCAAATCCTGAGGCTTCACCTTGTTCAAAGCCCTGATCGTATCCGTCGGCTTCCCTGATCGCTTCGCATTCTTCTCTTGTCAGTTTTTCGAATAAGAAACTCATAACATCACCACCATGTTCTTTCAGAAATTCTGTCAGTATCCCGCCGGCCTGACATTCCCTGATGCTTTCTTCGATAGCGATCCCCAGTTCTCCGTATTCTCTGTATTTGACACGGATCATGTGTATCAGCCTGCTGTATCCCTGCATCGTGTTGCAGCGTTTCAGCAGCTCAGCGCCTTTCTCGTAATTCACATTGATGAATCTGACGACCACCTCTACTGATATTTTATCACACTCGGCCATGAATGCGTCAGATAATTTCATCTCCTGTTCAACAGGCGCATCTTGAACGCCATTATAAAAGACGTAAAGCTCGGGCGTCGGTATCTTCACCAGCTTCTTGCTGTAAATCTCGCGCGAAAACACGAGCTTTTCATATTCTCTGGCGATGTATACCAGCATCCTCAGTGGTATGTTCGGGCACAGCGTGCTCTGCTGCTCCGTGAGTATTATCCACTTGTGGTCGATGATGAACGAGAGGTCGTTCTCACGGTCGCCGAAGAACGCATCATCTAAAGTCACGATCTCCACGGGCGTATCCATGTCGTAATTGCTTCCGGAAAGCGCATTGTACAGCTCGATCAGATTTTCCTTGTCGCTAAAAAGCGTACAGAATGTGTTGTCCTTATATGTATGCTTAGGTTTCTTCATTGTTTCCTCCATAGTTATACTGATTCTCTATCGATCCAAAATGAACAGCAGCGGTGTTCTCCCTGATCATATTGTATAATTATGGAAGTCGATAATCAACCTTTATTTTACATTTATATATTATTTTCCCATTTCATATCTTCACTAAGCATAAGAATCGGAAGAAAAATCACAGGATCAAAAGATGAGTCAGGTCGAGCTTAAGCTTGTGAAGCGTTCGAGACTGTATCCGGATGAGCGAGTCACTAGCGAGTCACTGATGAGAATCACTGTAAAGGGGTGCTTTCGGACGATGTGCCTGCTGCTTATACTTATGCTCCCTGGGATCCGAATGTGTCGGGTGGCGGATGTTAACCGGCGATTGTCGGTTAACAGAAAGGTTCGGGGGCGTGCTTGTAATCATTGTGGTGACCTTGTTGTGTAGGATTTCCCGTTATCAAAAATCATTGCACAAACGATCTCCCGTCTGTGCAATTTTCCGTGAATTTCATTTTGTATTACACAGGAATATGGATGATTTTTACAAAAAAACCGCTTTTTCATGCGATTTTAGCGTTTTTCATGCGACCCCACATAAAATCATGTGTAATAATTTTTTGAAGGCTATCATTTCTGCACAAATCCGAGCCCAGATGTGCAATATTTTTCCGACATTCTAAATATTACACAAATGTGGTGTGCCAGAGCCGGAATGAGCTCAGATCAACCTCTGATCATTGCACTAAAAATGATAACACCGCCAAACCGGTCACGGCAAAGAGACACTTTCATCGAATAATGATATTATAAACAAAAGCGGACCCGCCCTGCCGCACCATATACCATATGCCTGTGCGCCGGGGCAGATCCACTAAAACATCTAAAATATTGATCTCTATGCCTTGTCGACTTGTCGATCTGATCTACATGATTTACATAATCTACGTGTTTCATGTGATCTCCATGTGAGCTGCGCCTATTTCGCTCCTATTTTTCTGAAGCCCTCTTCTTTCGTGCAAAGATCAGGATCGCTGCGATAATCAGCGCGAGTGCTGCTATCCCCGCAAACAGCGCGATGTTCATACTGTCACCGGTCTCCGGCTTCGGGTCGTCCTTTTCGATCGGGTACTCCTCGACCATGAACTGCCAGTCAAGTGCCCCGATGCTCTCCTGATAATCGTTGCCCATCGTGATCGGCACGTTCAGCCCCACATCGAGAGTCACGCTCGCACCGGAATAAAATGTTCCAAGGCACGTCCAGTCAGTCAGCCCGGCAGTCTGGTCTGCCGGCGCATCAAACAGCCTGGAGCTGCCCACGAGGTCAACAGTCAGGTTCATCTCTTTCAGAAAATCTGCAGATTCCTCTTTGCTGACTCTCACGTTGCCGTCCTTATCCTGCAGTTCTGCAGGACCGAGCGCTCTCATGTAAATCTTCACTTTTACATCTTTCGAAGCGTCATTTCTCACGTCAATCTGCTGTGTGAGTGTATCCCCGGGCATCACGCCCTTGAAGTCCGTGAAAAGGTCAGTTGGTGAATACTTGCTGCCCGGCTGGAAAATGAACTGTTCCGCCTTGCCCTTGTATGTCACGTGCGAAGTCGCGTCAGCAGCGAATGAAACCGCCGCCGTACCGCAAACCATCACCAGCGCAAGAACCAAGGATGAAATTAATCTGATAGTCTTTTTCATGATCGCACCTCCTTAGTTCCCTGATCCTGATGGCGCAGAAATCACGCCATTAGCGTCAACTGTAACATTCCAATTGTCTGCCACAACACTTTTCGGTACAGACTGCATCGCTTCCGCGATGACCTCTATTACCTGCCTGCCGCCATCAGCATCGGTATACTCCTTAAGTGTTATACCAGGGCTACCAATCAAATCAACTGTCGGCGTTTTATTCGGAGCTACCGGGCTCTTGTAATAGTAGAATCCATCTTTCTCGAACCAGCCTTCTCCCGGTGTAAATCTCGGGATAGCTGCTGTTCCGCCGATTCGCTCCCCGTCAGCGTTAACTCTGTATGTAACGAGCTTCACACGAAGGTATGCGTCGATGTTGCTTGTGTTTGTAACATTTACATTCTTTTTAATGGCACCATCAAAATCTTCCTCTACTTTGCAGGTTACTGTTGCAGGTTCAAATGTATTTGTCACTGCCGTCGTCTTGCTAACGAGGTACATCAATGTCCCCGTAACAGTAGCGCTCAGAAGGAGCACTACCGCTATTGCCAGCACGATCACCTTTCTGGAGGCCGTACTTTTTCTTCTTTTCTTTGAATCCATTCTCATTCGTACATACCTCCTTTAGTTACTCTTGCTCTGACTGAAAACATTCTTAACAACTGTACTGTAGCCGTTGAGGAAAGAAGGGTATCTGTCATGGTTTTCTACTGTGATAGTACCTGTCTTAGTAACACTGTTCAAAGTAACACCACCTGAAATATTTGGTTCATTATCATATCTCCATGCCCAGTCAGTATCTTCCTGTACAGTGTAATTTCCTACTGGAAGTTCATAAACCATTTCACTGCTATTACCTACAATTGTCATCGACGTGTAAAGCTTGCCGTCTTTAAAAATGTTCATCACATATGGTTCGTCTTTCACACCGTCAGTTTTAGTAACTGTAAGACTGCAAGTCTTAACGTGGATCAGGAACTGCTCCTTGGCGTTGTCGAATCCACATTTCGGATCACAATCAGTATGCTTGAAAGTAACATGATTTGTCACATCATTACCGCCGATTTTTACAGTTACCTTGACCGGAATATCCTGCTTTGTTGAGATCTTGCCGCCTTTATAATATGGTTCACTTCCAATAGCCGGACTGTATGATATATTCAGTCCAGGCTCACTGCCCGTCATAGTAACGCCATCATCAGTACTTGCTTTATTTCCATGCTTCCACACAGTTCCACCGACTTTGTTATCATTATAACTTGTCGGAGCAGTATCACCGTAGTATACAGTGCTGTCCTTGTACGTCAGCTCCGGCTTGAAGACATTGATCTTGCCGGTAGCGGAAGCGGTATTTCCACCTTTGCCGCTCTTCGCTTTTATTTCTGCATTCACATTATAAACAGTATCGTCTGTCAGGTTCGACATTCCGTTGTAATCTGATGCAAAGATGTCCTTACCACTACTATCTTTTGCGGATACTGGCAGATCCACATATGCCGTCTGCCATGTTTCCAGTCCATAGTTATCTTTGCTAAGATCCAGTGTAATGTCACCGGCCTTTACTGTAATATTCTTTTGGATCTCATTGATATCCGCATTTCCTGTCATATACACATTCTGATCCGCAGCTGCTGCTGTGATTTCCTTGATCGGAACGTCCACAGTCGGCTGTTCGAAGTTCTCTACTACAGTTTCTTCAGCATCTTTTGTTGTGTATATCCCGGAATCCTTTCCGTTGGTCGGCACTGCATTACCGCCTAAGAACCCATCTCTGGCTTCCACATTGAATTCAATGATAAGCTTCTTTCCTCTGGTCGTTTCAGTTCCGTTGTTCTTATCTATTCCGACATAGTTGGCTGCAAAATCAAATCCGTCCACCTTCACGGTATTGCCATCGATTACTGCACGAACACCCACAGCAGGACTCTCATTCTTCCACTTTGCAGTTTTATTGTCGCTTTCGTATCCATCAAAATCCGCCGTTTTCAAGGTGATATCGTCTGCTTGCGTACCCTCCGGCATCTGGAAATAATCCGAAACGATATCTTTTACCACTGTACTGCTGTCCAGTTTCACACTGGCACCACCGGATTCGATCTGACTTGAGATCTGCTGGAAAATGTCATTCAAAGCAGCTGAATTGCTGGCCGAGAGGTAGTAGCTCGGTGACTGCGGCGTCCCATTGTTGCTTGAAAGATTCTGCATGAACCAGTTACATGCAGCCGGTAATGATGGGCTACCCTCACTTAAATTACCACTAGGCTTTGTCCCTGCACTTGTTGCATCTGCTCCCGCGAATATTCCTACAGAATATACGGTTGCGCCCTGCGTAGTCTTTATCGAATCAGATTTGCTGATCGCACTATTAGCGACATTCAATTGAAATCCGCTTTGAGACGTAGGGCTTCCGTCAGTGAACATGATCACCACGCGATTTCGTTTCTCCCCATTCTGAACAGGATTATTTTTCAAAACTTTTTCAGCCATATCCATACCTAGATCCGCACGTGTCGCACCACTGGCAGCCAATGAATTAATGGATGCCTCTATATTACTCACGCCGATCGCTGTGTTTAAATCCTGAAATGCGCTCTTATAATCATTATTCCTTAGACTATCATATCGAATTTGATTGCTTCCACTAAATAACTCTGTATTTTCATAGTTATAATTGCTTCCGCTTCCAAAACCAACTACCGCAATTCGATGATTAACGTCATCATCTGTCCCTGCTATACCGTCCTTACCTTTTGCTTTCTCTGCAACAGACTCATTGAATGCTGATACAGCTTCTTTCAGTGCTTCGATCCTCGTCGTTGTCCCACCTGTAATTGCCGTTCGGGTGTACAGTTCAAGACCCGGGTAAGTGTTTCGCCCATAAGAAATATATTCTACTGTCTCATCTCCGTTTTTATAGGTATAGGTATACTTATCCTTGCCCCAATTCCAATCATATTTTACCGATACCTTCGTATATGTGCCGTCCGGCAATTCGAACCATAAATTACTGCGATTACTATAATTAGATGCATTGGTATTTTCTATTTTTCTATAATCATATCCCGTAATCGAAGTGAAATCATACCCCATACTTCCCGACTGGTCGAGCACCAGCACGATATCGGTCGGGACGTCTTCTGTTACCGTCGTGGTCGTGGTCGCGCCTGTGACGTAGGATTCCAGACGGATCTTATAGCTTCCATCCTCATTTGGGGTCGCTGTTTTTGTTGTTACAACACCGTCGTTATCCACTCTCGATGTTTCACCATCGCTGTTTCCTGATGCCGCTGCGATCATGCTGCTGGCTGCCTTTGCCATTGCTGACCTGGCTTTTCGGGCAACTGAATCCTTTCCATCTACCGGAGACAGAAACGGTGCGACATTCGTAAAGTCTACAGTCTTTGCTGGCGATGCCTCTGCTTCCGTGTTTTCATCATCGGAAGCAGGCTGCTCCTCATCAGCAGCCTCGACCTCGGCCGCATTCCCGGCCTGATCGTTTCCAGCCCCATCAATGTTTTCCGTGGTGCTGCCTGCTGCTCCGTCAGTCTTTTCTGTTGACGGCTCTGTTTCCGTAGTCGTCTGATCGGTCGGTGCGGCGCTGTCATCTGCAGCTGCGACCTGCGGCATGAATGCAAAGGTGGAGATGATCAGGGACATGCACAGTATGAGTGAAAGTATTTTGCTTTTTTTAGTTTTCCTCATGTTTGATTTCCTCCTTTACTATTCTCCGTCGGTCGGGTTTGTCGGGCCGGTTGCGTCGTCTGCGGGCCAGCCTTTTGCGTCAAGTGCGTTATCGCCGTTGTTCTTGACCTGGGTGGCCTGGGCGC
>CAKQIZ010000070.1 GCA_934247125.1 uncultured Clostridia bacterium | reverse complement strand
GCATCAGAGAAACTATCGAACCGCCTGCAGAAGACGAAGCAGCTCCACAGGAAGCTGAAGCAGACGAAGAATAGTTCGGATTTAAACTGTTGAATTTAAGAGATGGTTCGCCATCTCTTATTTTTTTAAAATATGCGTTTTTGACATATGCGGTCGTTATACCGGACGGCCGGGACAAAACATCAATGAAAAGGTATTTTAGATGAAAAAGATATTAGTGAGTCAGTGTCTTTACGGCGGCGAACCTGTAAGGTATGATGGAAAATCAAAAGCAGAGGATGATCCGAGATTTTTAAGCTGGAGGGAAGAAGGAATACTGATACCTGTCTGTCCGGAGGTTTTCGGCGGTCTGCCTGTGCCGCGTACAGATGCACAGCGCAGAGGAGACAGCGTAGTGACGCGTGATGGTCGTGATGTCACCGGGCAGTATTCTGCAGGTGCAGAGGAAGCGGTCAGACTGGCTTTGGAAAACAGGGTCATATGTGCGATAATGAAAGAAAAGAGTCCGTCGTGCGGCAGCAGTATGATATATGACGGCAGCTTTTCAGAGAAACTGATAGAAGGTGAAGGGGTCGCATCAGAGCTTTTGAGAAAGGCAGGGATACGTGTCTTTTCAGAAAGTCAGCTTGATGAAGTGGAGAAGCTGCTTTTGGAGATCGAGATGAAATGCGGCAGTATGCAGGTGTGAATGACAGCAGCTTTTTACAAAGAGGTAATGAATGAAAAATATAATTCTTATAGGGATGCCGGCATGCGGCAAGAGCGTGACAGGCGTGGTCCTGGCGAAATCGCTGAAGATGAACTTTATAGATACAGATCTGCTGATACAGGAAAAAGCGGGAAAAAGTCTGCAGGAGATAATAAACGATGATGGTATAGATACTTTTAAAAGTATCGAAGAAGAAGTGCTGTGCTCGATAGATGTACACAATACTGTGATCGCAACGGGTGGAAGTGCAGTGTACTATGACAGCGCTATGCTTCACCTTAAAGAAAACGGCGTGTTAGTTTATATAGAAGCATCACTTCCAACGATAAAAAAGCGTTTGAAAAATATCAGGACGAGGGGTGTTGCAATGCAAAAAGGTCAGACGATCGACAGTCTGTACGAAATGAGAGTGCCGCTTTACAAAAAGTATGCGGACTGCACAGTGCACTCGCACAGATACAGAGCCGAGAATACCGTTGAAGATATAATCGCCGAACTGAAAAAACGCTGAAAAATTTAAAAATAGCGCCTGCTGACAGCTGCAACAGTCGGCAGGCACTATTTTTAAATTTATTTTTGCAAGTCTATTTTGATGCGTCGATCAGTTCTTCGGCTGATTTGATAGTAGTATCTGTTATATTCGATCCTCCGAGCAGGCGCGCTATCTCATGTACTTTTTCTTCGTGAGAAAGAGGGAGGACAGTCGTATATGTCATCGTATCGTCGGATGCCTTGGAAATCTTGTAGTTATGTGCGCCATATGCTGCGATCTGTGGCAGGTGAGTGATGCATATTATCTGGTGAGTCTGTGCGATCTCCTTAAGCTTGTGACCGACTACGCTGGCTGCGATAC
Source organism: uncultured Clostridia bacterium (assembly GCA_934247125.1). Lineage (GTDB taxonomy): Bacteria > Bacillota > Clostridia > Peptostreptococcales > Anaerovoracaceae > Lentihominibacter. Next base: position 8,443 of record CAKQIZ010000070.1, on the reverse strand, counting down.
CGCTGATACCGCTGTCGATCTCATCGAATATCATAGTAGGTATTTCATCGTAATCGCCGGTGATCTTCTTGAATGCCAGCATGATCCTGGACATTTCTCCTCCGGAGGCGATTCGGCTCAGAGGTTTAAGCGGTTCTCCGCGATTGCTGCTTATCATGAATTCGACATCGTCGGCGCCGTTTGATGTAAAGGCTTCGGCTCTGCGGAATTCTATCGAGAATACAACATCGTTAAAATTCAGCTCTTTGAGCTCGGCGGTTATTTTCTGTTCAAGTATCTTTGCGGAAGCCTTTCTGACCTCTGAAAGCTTTTCACATGCCGAAAGAAGTTCTTTTTTATATTTTGCGAGATCAGCCTCAAGGCTTTCTTTCAGGGAGTCTGCATTTTCGATATCTGCGAGCTTTTCATCGAGTTCCTGCTGATAGTTCAGCAGTTCTTCCACTGACATACCGTGCTTGGTCTTGAGCTTGTTTATCACTTCGAGTCTTGCTATCGCAAAGTCAAGTTCCTCAGGTGAAAAGACAGCGCTGTCGCGGCAGTCGCGGATCGAAGATGAGATATCTTCGAATTCATAGTATATTTCATCGAGACGACGGCTCAGCTCATCCAGCTCCTGGGAATATGAAGCTGTCTCGGCGACCATATCGTGGATCCGTCTTATCGTGGAAAGCGCAGCGTATTCATCATCAGAAGCTGCCTGGTATGCGCCGGCAAGATTTTCATATATTTTCTCGCTGTTCTGCAGCATCGAGATCTTTTCTTCTAATTCTTCATCTTCGCCGATAACAAGCCCGGCTGCACGCAGTTCGTCGGCTTCAAACTGCATGAAATCGCGTTCGCGCCTGTTCTTTGCAGCATCTGCAAGCAGCGCTCTCAGCTGTGAGCGAACACGGGAATAGTTGTCGTATGCGTTTGAAACAGCCTCTTTTGCAGGCGTGATCTGATCTTTATGATAAAGGTCGACAAGCCTGATATGGTATTCCGGATTCAGCAGAGACTGATGATCGTACTGTCCGTGTATGTCGGCAAGCCTTTTACAGAGAGAGCTGAGATAAGCGAGCGTGACGATCTCATCGTTTACTCTGCATATATTCTTGCCGGAAGAAGAGACTTCTCTGGTTATTATGTATTCTTCACCATCATGTTCAGCGATCATCTGCACGATCGCCTTTTTTTTTCCTGAACGAACAAAAGCAGTATCCGCCCGGCTTCCGAGAGCCAGGCTAACTGCTTCTATCACTATCGATTTTCCGGATCCTGTTTCACCGGTTATGATATTCAGTCCGTCGTGAAAATCTATATCTGCATTTTCTATGATCGCAAAATCTCTGATTTTCAAGTGTCTGATCATAATTGCCACCTCTGTTATTTTTTGAGCATGCTGTTCAGAATTTCCTCTACCATCGGTGAATTCGCAGGATCATCGGTGACAAACATTATGGTGTTGTCGCCGGCAACTGATCCTATAACGTGCGGGATGCCTATGGAATCAAGTGCCTCAGCTGCAGCGCTCGCACATCCGGAGAGCGTCTTGAGGAGGACTATGTTGCCTGAGTGTGAAGTGGATTTCACGGTTTCGCGGAAAATGTTTGAAAATCTGTCAGACATAGGCCCCTCTGCATGTGCAGGTTGTGCATATTTATACTTGCCTGTAGAGGACAGTGTTTTGACTAGCTGAAGTTCTTTGATGTCTCTGGAAATAGTGGCCTGAGTGACTTCGTATCCGAAATCTCTAAGCATTGAGACAAGTTTATCCTGTGTCTCGATCTCGTATTTTTCAATGAGTTCGAGTATTTTATTCTGTCTTGAAATTCGCATGTTTGCCCCTCTCAAAAAACGATTGAATTATACTGCGGCGGACTTTTGCACGAGCGATGGGCACAAAAGCCGCCAAACATCATATGATTTATAATTATACCATACGACGCATAAGTTTTTCAATAGACAAACGTATGTTCATGTGATATACTTTAATAAAACATCGGACATGAAATGTGAAAACGACAGAACAGGTAAAAATATGAAGATTTTAGGTATAGATCCGGGATATGCGATCCTGGGGTACGGAGTTGTGGAAAAAACGGGCAACAGGTTTCGTGCATGCAGGTACGGGGCAGTCACGACGGATGCAGGCATGCCGATGATGGAGCGGCTCGAGTATCTCTACGATTCGCTGAGAGAAATAATAGATGAAGAGAGGCCGGATGTGGCGTCTGTAGAGCAGCTCTTTTTCAATACGAATGCAAAAACCGCGATACTGGTCGGCCAGGCGCGCGGGGTAGCGGTGCTTGCATGTGTAAAAGGCGGGCTTGAGGTGGAGGAATACACACCTCTGCAGATAAAGCAGGCGCTTGTAGGCTATGGAAGAGCTGATAAAAAACAGGTCCAGATAATGGTGAGGACCATATTGAATCTCAAGGAGATACCGAAGCCTGACGATACTGCGGATGCTCTGGCAGCTGCTATATGTCACGGCCATTCGGCAGACACCAGAAAAAGACTGAAGGAGCTTGGTATAAGATGATAGGTTTTATAAGAGGAGTATTGGCTGAAAAGGGCAGCGGGTATATAATAGTCGATGTCAACGGTATCGGATACGAGATATTCGTTCCGGCGAATTCACACGCATATCTTAGTGCAGAAGGCAGTGAGGTGATGGTATACACCACTATGATGGTACGCGAAGACGATGTAAGCCTGTATGGCTTCATGCGCAGAGGAGAACTCGATACATTCAAGAAGCTCATAACTGTAAGTGGTGTAGGTGCAAAGGCTGCGATATCCATTCTGTCATCATTCACTATGGAGCAGCTTCAGCAGGCGATCGTTTTCGAAGATGCGAAGACTCTGATGAAGGCAAACGGCATAGGCAAGAAGACTGCAGAGAGGATAGTCCTTGAGCTTAAAGATAAATTCAGCATGGAAGGCGTCAAGGCTGACGATATGATGCCGGAGAGCCCGGAACTGCTTCACGGCGTTCAGGACGCCAGAAGTGAAGCGATCGATGCGCTTATCGCACTGGGATACTCGAGAGCGGAAGCGTCTGCAGCGCTGGCAGGGGCAAAGGATCAGGAGCTGACCGCAGAGGAATATATAAAACAGGCACTTAAAAATCTATTTTAAAAGGAAGTAAAGATGGACTACGAAGAGAGAATAACGGCAGCGGAGCTCGGGCAGGGTGAAGAACGCACTGAAATAACGTTAAGACCGCAGACGCTGGACGATTACATAGGACAGAAAAAAGCTACCGAGAACCTGAAAATATTTATCGAAGCAGCTAAGATGAGAAATGAGCCGCTGGATCACGTCCTTTTTTACGGACCACCGGGACTGGGAAAGACTACACTCGCGGGCATCATAGCGAATGAAATGGAGGTAGATATAAGGATAACCTCGGGACCTGCGATCGAAAGAGCGGGGGATCTGGCTGCCATACTTACGAACCTGAATGAGAACGATGTGCTGTTCATCGATGAAATACACAGACTGAACAGGTCTGTCGAGGAAGTGCTTTATTCTGCAATGGAAGATTTTGCACTGGATATAATAATAGGAAAAGGACCGTCGGCAAGATCGATAAGGCTTGATATAGCGAAGTTCACGCTTATAGGGGCCACAACAAGAGCCGGAAGCCTTTCAGCTCCTCTGCGTGACAGATTTGGAGTGAGCTGCAAATTCGAAATGTATACGCCTGACGAACTGAAAAAGATAATCGGAAGGTCGGCAAGTATACTCGGAGTTTCGGCAGATGAGGAGTCTATGGATGAAATGGCGAGAAGATCCAGGGGAACTCCGCGTGTGGCGAACAGGATGCTGAAAAGAGTGCGCGATTTTTCACAGGTGAAAGGCGACGGCAATATTGATATAGGCATAACTAACAGAGCATTGAGCGCACTCGGAGTAGATGAGATGGGGCTGGAGAGCCTGGACAGGGAGATTCTCAGGACTATCATCGAGCGTTTCAGGGGCGGCCCTGTAGGCATCGACACGATAGCTGCATCGATCGGAGAAGAGAGAGTCACGATAGAGGATGTATATGAACCGTATCTTATACAGATCGGATTTCTTAACAGAACGCCGAAGGGCAGAGTCGTATCGGATGCGGCTTACAGGCATATGGGCGTAGAACCTGATGATGAAACAGGAGCGAAGCATGTGATCGTCAGCATCGGTGACTGATTTATGATGCAGTGCTATGCATGATGAAACAGACTGCGTGCGCTGCTTAATATTGCAGCCGGCAGCTGATATTGATATATTTATTTACAGAGGAAAGTTAAATGAAAATAAGTGATTTTGATTACTATCTGCCGGAAGAACTGATAGCTCAGAAACCGGCGGACAGAAGGGACTGCTCGAGACTGCTTGTCGTACACAGAGATACAGGCAAAATCGAGCATCGGCATTTTTACGATATAATAGACTACCTTAAAGCAGGAGACTGCCTTGTTCTGAATAATTCCAAGGTACTTCCGGCAAGACTTTACGGAGTGAAGGAGAAGACCGGGGCAAAGGTCGAATTCCTGCTCATAAAGAGGATAGAAGGAGATACGTGGGAGGCTATGGTACGACCGGGCAGGAAGCTGAAGCCCGGAGATATCGTAGTGTTTTCACAGGAACCGCTTCTCAAGGCGACGATAAAGGATTTCGGCACTGACGGAACCAGGATAGTAGAATTCGAGTATGACGGAGTTTTCATGGAACGGCTTGAAGAGATAGGCAGTATGCCGCTTCCTCCGTATATAGAGCGAAGCAGTGATTCGGAAGACAGGGACAGATATCAGACAGTATACTGCAGGGAAGAAGGTTCAGTAGCGGCACCTACAGCAGGGCTTCATTTTACCGAGGAGCTGCTGAAGAAAGCAGAAGATAAAGGAGCAGAGCTCGTCTATGTGACTCTGCATGTAGGAATAGGCACGTTCAGGCCTGTAAAGTGTGAGAAAATAGAAGATCACACGATGCATTTCGAGGAATATTCCATCAGTGAAGAAAGCGCAGAGGTGATCAACAGAGCAAAGCGTGAAGGCCGCAGGATAATTTCTGTGGGGACTACATCGACAAGAACTGTTGAAAGCGCCGCTTATTTTGATGCGGATGTACAGACAGCCGACGGAAAAACAGGGTGCTGGCAGGTCAAAAGTGGTGAAGGAAGCACAGGTATATTCATTTATCCGGGATATGAGTTCAAGATCATAGAAAGTCTGATAACGAATTTCCACCTCCCGAAATCTACACTTCTCATGCTGATATCTGCTCTGTATGACCGTGAAAAGATACTTGCGGTATACGACGAGGCTGTAAGAGAGAAATACAGATTCTTCAGTTATGGCGATGCGATGTTCATAGAGTGATCGCAATGGTGCGTCTGAAAAACGCAGTCAGATGGATGCAGGTGCTGCGATGATGCAGCAGATGAGGAAAAAGCAGAGGAAAACAAATGAGCGAAGTGATGAAAGTGGCCCATGAATTCGGGCCATTTTATGATAAGGATTCAAAAGTGCTTATACTTGGAAGCATACCTTCTCCAAAGTCAAGAGAACAGGGATTCTATTACGGGCATCCGAGAAACAGATTCTGGCCCGTTCTGGCAGCGCTGTTTGGAGAAAGCGTCCCGCAGACTGTGTCTGAGAGAAAGGCTTTCCTGACAAGGCATAATATAGCTTTGTGGGATGTGCTGGCTTCCTGTGATATAAAAGGTGCGGATGACGGCAGCATACGAAATCCGGAAGCGAATGATATGCGTCTGATAACAGATGCGGCAGATATAAGAGCGATATTCACTACAGGCGGAAAAGCCACCAAACTTTATGAAAAGATGTGCGAACCGGCATGTGGCGTCAGGGCGCAGGCCCTTCCGTCGACAAGTCCGGCAAACTGCAGATGTTCCATGGATAAACTTACTGAAGAATACGCGAAAATATTGAAGTATCTCTAGACGTTATGGTATCATATTATAGTTTGAGTTTTTAAAACAGGATCAGAACTAAAAGGGAGAGAACATGACAGCAGTTACATATAAACTGATAAAGGCAGATACAAGGACAAAAGCGAGACGAGGACGTGTGACCACGCCTCACGGAGTCATAGAAACGCCGGTGTTCATGCCGGTAGGTACTGCAGCCACCGTGAAAGCGATGCGTCCGGAAGAAATAAAAGAGATGGGTGCTGAAATAATACTTTCAAACACCTATCACCTGTATCTCAGACCGGGACATGAGGTGGTCAGAGCGGCAGGCGGACTGCATAAATTCATGAACTGGGACAAGCCGATACTGACTGACAGCGGCGGTTTCCAGGTATTCAGCCTGGGAGCGATGAGGAAGATAAGAGAGGAAGGTGTGGAGTTCCGTTCTCATATAGACGGTTCGAAGCACATGCTTTCACCCGAAAAATCTATGGAGATACAGAATGCACTTGGATCGGATATAATAATGGCCTTTGACGAGTGTGCGCCGTATCCTGCAGACCGCAAGTATGTAAAGGATTCGCTGGAAAGAACGACAAGATGGCTGAAAAGATGCAAGGAATATCATAAAAACACTGAGCAGCAGTCACTTTTCGGCATAATGCAGGGCGGTATGTATAAAGATCTCAGGAGAGAAAGCGCTGAACAGATCGTAGATCTCGATCTTCCGGGGTATGCGATAGGAGGACTCAGTGTCGGAGAGCCGAAAGAGATCATGTATGATATTATGGACGACTGCGTAGACTGTCTGCCTAAGGAAAAGGCGAGATATCTGATGGGAGTGGGAAGTCCTGACTGCCTTTTCGAAGGTGTGGAGCGCGGGATAGACATGTTTGACTGCGTACTGCCTACGAGGATCGCAAGACACGGGATGGCGATGACATCACAGGGGCGCGTGAACATAAAGAATGCCAAGCATGAAAGAGATTTCACACCTCTGGATCCAAACTGCGGCTGCTATACCTGCAGGAACTATTCAAAAGCCTACCTGCGTCATCTGTTCAAGGCTGATGAGATACTTTCGTCCATGCTTATGACGAACCACAACCTGTATTTTCTCGTGAATACCATGAAAAACATAAGAAAAGCGATAGAGGAAGACCGGTTCCTCGAATACAAAAAAGAATTTTACGACAGTTACGGAAGATTTTAGCTGCGGAAAAACAGCTGTCAGAACGAAATACAACGAAATACAAGGAAGGTTTTATACAATATGGAAATTTGCAGAGACAGCAATGTCTGCGGCGGATGTGTATATCAGGGTGTTCCGTATGAGGAGCAGCTCAGTAACAAAGCCGGTGAAGTCAGAGGTCTTATCGACAAAAAAGATATAAAGTACGGGGAACTTCTCGATATCGAGCCGGCGCCTGACCGATACGGATACAGGAACAAGATGGAATACACTTTTGGCGATATGGAAAAGGGCGGGCCTATGACTCTGGGTATGCATAAGAAAAAGCATTTCATGTCGATCGTCACTGTGGATCAGTGTCAGCTGGTACACGATGACTTTAACGTGATACTGAGAGGCGTGCTTGATTTTGCATCATCCAGAGGATATTCGCATTATCATAAAAAATCGCATAAAGGCCTGATGAGGCATCTCATAATCAGGCGGGGAGTGAGGACAGGAGAAATCATCGTAAATGTCGTGACAAGCTCAGAAGAAGGCTTTGATGATGAGGCGTTCAAGGAGATGATCCTGGCTCTTCCACTGGAAAACATGATAGTCGGTATATTGAGAACGATAAACGACAGGCTCGCTGATGCAGTATACTGTGATGAACTGCGAGTACTCTACGGGCGCGATTATTACATGGAAAAAATACTTGGACTTGATTTTAAAGTCAGCGCATTTTCATTTTTTCAGACGAATGTGGCGGCAGTCGAGAATCTGTATTCATATGCGATCGGTCTGATAGACGATTTTGAAAACAAAATGGTATTCGATCTGTACTGCGGCACAGGCACGATAACGCAGACTCTTGCAAAAAAAGCCGGCAAGGTAATAGGCATAGAGCTCGTCGAGGAAGCTGTAAAGGCGGCAGAGTCAAATGCCGCACTCAACGGTCTTGAAAACTGCGAGTTCATCGCAGGCGATGTTTTTGAAGTACTGAAGACGGTGGAAGACAAGCCTGATGTGATAGTCGTGGATCCTCCGCGCGCAGGGATATCTTCTGATGCACTGGACAAGATCATAAGCTACGGTGTCGATCAGATAGTATATATATCCTGCAATCCTAAAACACTGGTGGAAAATCTATATTATCTGCAGTATTACGGCTACAGGGTCGTATCAGTAAAGCCGTTCGATAATTTTCCGGGAACGAAACATACAGAATGTGTAGCACTGCTTGCCAGGGAGTGTCAGTAATGCAGGTGATAATATTCAGCAAAAAAAGAGGTGCTTCTCATGACAATGGATAAATTGAAACCGAAGCAGAGTGCCTATATAAAATCTGTTGGCGGTAATGGAGC
>CAKQIZ010000069.1 GCA_934247125.1 uncultured Clostridia bacterium | reverse complement strand
TGTATCAGTGCGCCGGTCAGCTGAGTGCGGACCTTTATACGTCCGAATATGCCTGCCTTTTTCCAGAACAGATGCATTGCCGCGAATGCCAGTATGCCCAGTATGACCGCCAGCACTGTGCTGTAGTCGAAGATATATGCAAACACCAGTGCGAACATCATGAAACCTGTCAGCGCTGCGGTTATTTCTGCAAATACCCTGCAGCTGCCTGTTATGCCTGCGTTTTCCGCCTTCCATTTCTTGAGGATCCACCATGCCAGCACCACCAGTGCCGCCAGCACTGCGGTCCATACTGCGGCGATCCACCAGGACACAGCCTCAGGCGTATCAGTGCTCAGCGGCCGCATGAACTGTGCATGTGTTTCCAGCTGCTCTTTGAAAAACAGCAGCTGGTTCAGTATCGAAAAGCGATCAAGCAGAGATTCTCCGATCTGCTCGGTCCCTGAATATGCCACTACTCCCCAGGCATTTCCCCAGTAGAGCTTTTTCATCAGTATGTTGATCCCGCAGCATATGACTGTCGGTATCGACATGCCGCAGGCCCAGTAGATCACCATCTCCATCAGATTGCCCGACAGCAGGCTCATTATCACGGCCACTGTGCAGCTGACTGCCGCCATTAGGAACAGCCCTATACACAGGAACACCGCATTCCTCACCAGGCACTGATATCCGCCGACTGCGCTTATATTGAGCGCGACGGAAACTGCCACCGGTATCACTGTCATCAGCGCCAGCATCACGAATGCAGTGGCGAGTCTGTCTATGAAAAGCCTCGTTCTCGTGATACCCATCGAAAAGAAGATCGTGGTCTCCTTCTTGTCCTGCACGAAACGGAACATCGAGCTTCCGGCAACGAGTCCCATCACTACTGCCGCCACCATCACAGGAATGAACACATCGTCATTTATCAGCCTGAACTTGAGCTGATCGTGAGTGACCTCGATATTGTAGATGGAGTCTCCCGGCAGCCCTGCTGTAAAAAACGGTATCAGTATCAGGAATATCACCGTTCCTGCCAGAAAGATCCATCCGTTCCTGCCGAGCACAAAAGCCGTGTCATGTTTCCATATATTCAGTTTTCCGGCCGCCCTGCGGCTTCTATCTGAAGATTTTTTCCCAGTCAGCGTCACGTTCTTTCCTTTCCATACGGAAAAATTCCTCCAGCTGCACCGGTCTCGACTGTATGTCCTCTGCGCCCGCAGCCTGCAGTTTCCTGCGCGCGTCCTTTTCCGAGGCATGGATTATACAGTAATACCGTGCACTGTCCGTCTTTTCATCCAAAATATCTGTTTTTTCTATCAATTCTATCTCGCTGATACCGATCGATTCGATATCGCCTGCATAAGTGAATTCGCAGGCCTGATAGCTTTTTCTCATCTGTCCTGTCGAATCATCGAAGGTCAGCCTGCCTTCATGCAGCATCCCTATGTGATCCGCCAGGTCCTCCAGCTCCTTCAGATTGTGCGATGTCACAAGGATCGTTGCTCCCCTGTTTTTTACATAAAACCTGAACATGTCTCTGACCTGTCTTCTCATGGAATAGTCGAGACCGTCGAACGCCTCATCCAGAAAAAGGTATGCAGGTCGTGTGGAAAACGCCAGTATCAGGCTTGCCTGTCGCTGCATGCCCTTCGAAAACCTGCTTATTTTCATGGATGGATCCACTCCGAACCATTTCACCAGTCCGTTGAAGGTTTCATCGCTCCAGTCAGGATAATACCCCGAGTAGAACTTTCTCATCCTGTTCAGCGATGACTGCAGGAAAAACGACGCCTCCTCCGTCATGAAAAAACACTGCTGCTTTACAGCCGGATTTTCATAGACAGGCTGGCTGTTTATCAGAGCACGCCCCGAATCAGGCCTGTAAATCCCGCACATTATTTTCAGGAGCGTGGTCTTGCCGACTCCGTTGTAGCCTATGAGACCGTATATCTCTCCTTTTTTCACAGTCAGGCTCACGTCCGAAAGGACCGTGAAATCACCGAAGCTTTTTGTGATATGTTCTGCCGATATCATGTTACTCGTCGCCCTCTTCTGTTTCTTCCAGAGGCTCTGCCGGTGTTTTCTTTCTGTTCTTCACGATGTATGCCGCTGCCAGCACCGCTATCAGCACTGCCGCCGCGATACCGATCCACACTCCCGTATGACTGCCTTTTTCCTCTTTTACAGTTTCCTTCGCCACATCCCATTTTTCTGTGGAAAGTATGTATTTATCGGCTTCTCCGTACATAGTGCTGCATGTCACATATCCGTTCTCGACACTCAGCTCATCCTCTATGGCCCTGGCTCCGTTTTCCTTGTCGAACGAATACAGGTAAAGCTTGTCCGAATCCTTGAACCAGTCTGCCACTCTGATGTAAGTGCTCGCCTTGCCCGGCAGCGCCTCCTTGTCGCCTCTCTGTATATACAGTGAATCGGATTTCGAGCCGTATTTGCAGCCCTTGAATGCCTCCCGGCTGAATTCGAGATTGAGATCCATATCTCTCGGTTCAGTCACATCCTTTCCTGCGAATTCCCAGGCGTAGAGGATCGTGTCTGCATCGTCTTTCTTCTGGAAGTCGACAAAGTCGTCTTTCCCCTTGATACTTTCAAGCGCGTCTTTTCCGGTCTTGCCGTCAGGTATCATCACGAAACTGATCTTGCCGCGATCGCTGTCCACCGTCTTTGTCGTTCCTTCGGTTTCGGTTTCCTTTTCGTTTTTATCACTTTTCTTTGATTTGTTTTTCTTTGCCGGTTTTGCTGACACCTGTCCTGACGAAGCTGTCGTCGCCTGTGTTGTCGCCTGCGTGCTGCCGCTTACTGTCACGTATATGCTCGTCGATGTGCTCGTGAACTGCCTGAGCGACGCAGTGACCGTTATCGTCGCGCTGCCGGGCGAAATGCCGGTGATATACACAGTGCTGCCGCTGCACGACGCAGTCGCTACACTCGTATTGCTCGAATACGCGTCGGCAGATGCATAATATGTCTTATATGTAGTTCCTGCGCATTTACATTCTCCATTCGCATCAAGGCAGTCTTTCTCACCGCAGATCTGCGGACATTCCGCCATGCCGCAGCCCGGAAGCTGGGAACTTGATGCCGGAGAAAATGAAAGGCTCACCGCCGCCGAGCCTCCCTGCGATACAGATACACTGCTCTGCCCTGCATACACTCCCACACTTCCTCTCTGGAAATATGCGAATGAGTCAGAACACGTCATCACTCCTGTTATCAGCAGAGCCAGTACGAATATCAGACTCCGCTTAGCTGTCTTTTTCATTTCAGTTACCTCCGATAGTTTTCATGACCTTATGATCGACTTGATTTTTCCGTTACTTTATCGATCTGCCGTTTATCTTCCTGTACGAATATATATCTATGTCAAGCTCTGCATCAAAGCCCTGTTTTTCTACTGTTATGATGTTTTTTGAACACGATACGGAGTATTCAGCTCCGTAATTGTTCTGCAGGGTCTCGACTATCCCTGCCGCTATATCTCTGTCGTTTTCCGCGAGGAATTCATGACCGTGCACTGCTGCGTACCCATCCAGCATTTCCAGCGCTCTGGTCTCCGAAACCGGTACCAGCTCCCCGTTTTCAGTTATGCCGACCCATGCGATACTTCGTATGTTCCAGACCGAATCCACGGATTTCACGACTTTTCCGGGCTCTGACGACACCGTTGACAGAGTTACTCCCGATGGTATCAGCGCTTCCAGTGTAAAATCCTGCACTGCGTACTTTTCATCGGCGCTTCTGATACACGAAATACCTTTTTCTTTTTCCACAGGTTCGATCTTCAGGATGCCTTTCGTGATCGCATCTACCGAGATCTTTATCCTCGCCGTATTTTCATCGTCACCGGCCGTGAGCTCGCACTCGTCGTCTTTCACTCGTTCATCTGAGATCGTGATACGCAGATCGCTGCATTTTTCATCCGTGACCGCGATCTCCCTGTCGAATATCAGATCCGCCGTGACATACTGGCTGTCCTCCGAACCCTCGCTGTATGACCCGACTGTCACATCTTCGAGCTGCGGCGAGTATTCAGCATCCGTTTTTACGCTGCCGCACGATGCCAGCATCGCTGCTGATACGACAGCTGTCGCCGCTGCCATAAACACCCTGCGGATCATCGCGCATCTGTTTCCTGCTTTGTTTCTGTCCATTTTCACCTGAGTTTTCTATTGTATTAACGCTCTTTATAAAGGGAATATGGAGACCGAAACACTGTCCGATCTCCTGCTTTCCCCTGTTACTTTATTTGACATAATGAAAGTAAGTGTATTGCATAGTTATATGCTTCTTATCTGCTTCTGCCTGCATTCTTTTTTCTGAATGCTATCACAGCACCGCCTGCAGCTGCTGCGAGAATCAGTGCTCCCGCCCACAGCATGATGCTGAAATCATCACCGGTAGCTGTGCCGCTGCTTTGATCTTTTTTCCCGTCAGTCTTTCCTGCGTCCGCAGGTGTTTTCGGCTGTGTAAATTCCGCACTTACGATATCGCTTGGCATTATGCCGTTCTTTATAGCATATGCTTTTACTACTGCGGCCTTTTCAAGAGTAAAAGTTCCTTTATATTCTATTCTGGTATCGCTGCTCTTCGGATCGCTTCCGTCTGTCGTGTAGTAGATCACAGCATCCTCTGTTTCACAGCTTATCGAAACTTTCTGCTTGTCCTTGAATTCGCCTCCGTTTGGAGTGATAACAGGTGCTGCAGTCTTTTCGCCTTCGATCACGTCCATGCCGAATACTGTATAAGTCGCCGACCACGTAGTCGTCTCCCCTGCGACCTTAGTGCTGTCCTCAGGATCCATCGCGATACCGAACAGGAATCTGAACGTGTTTTCCTTTGCAATGAGGCTGTCATATGCACCGGCAGGCTTTGTCTGGTCATTTCTGAAGACCACTTCGTCATACTGATATGCGAGCATCGGCTCTACTTTGGTCTTGTCAGCTCTGCCGAGAGCCGTCTTCACACCGTCATCGAATCTTCCGCTGCTGAGCAGAGTGTTCTTGAGCGATTCGTCTGTATATACTCCCGGGAATGCATATCTGTCCTGCATCAGATGTTCATATGTGAATATACCTCTCGAGTAGTATGCATCCTCCGTAATGCTGTCATTTGACTCCTTTGCGCTGTCATTAGTTCTCAGCTTCAGGGTCATACCCTGCTCGAAGGTTATGCCGGCTGCCTTGAAGATGTCGTTTATATCAGTTCCCTGTGCTCTGAACACAGTCAGACCTCTCATACCGCAGATAGTGTTGTGCCACTTGTCCTCACCGCTGCTCATCTGCTTTATCTCGTCTTTTGTAAAGGTCTTTGCAGTCTTCACATTGCCGTCTTTGTCGATCAGCCTTACCTGCAATGTCTCCGCACCGTACATCGTAGCGCTGAAGTCAGCCTGTAATGAGCCTTTATCACCCGATGTATCGAGCTTTACAGTAAATGTCTTTGTACGTTCTGCTGTTGATACGTTGAGTATCGGATCTTCTGCTGTACGCTTGAGGCTCAGAACCATCCTGTATGACATTTCTCCTGTGTTCCTGCCTTTTACAGTATCTGCTTTTATCGACCACTGCTCTGCCGTCAGCTCCTTCGCTTTACCGTCAGCTATGATAGTCACTTTCTCCACCGCTTCGGCATAGCCTTCGAGCTCTGCCAGCTTCTCCTCATCTGTCTTGCCTGCCCACGTATCATCTCCGCTGTACGTGAGATTGATCTTCAGCGGATCACCCGTGTAGCGCAGCGTTACATTTGCCGCAGATATCGACGGCTGCGTCGTTTCTGCCGCCATCGCAGTCACCGGAGCCATCGCACCGAGGATCATTATCGCACTCAGTGCGAAGGCCAGCATTTTTCTCGAAAATTTCATCTTCCCTCTCCTCCTTTAACCATTCATTTTACCGGCTGAAACCGGTATCGCCTGCTTTTTACACTTCTTATACTTTCATAAATATGTCAGTTCAGATATATCCTTATCAGCGTACAGTCTCCCGCTGTCTCTACACGTTCACCGCCGTAATAGCCGTCAAGATTTCCAAAGCATGCAGTGAACGGACCGCTGTGGTTCTTTACAACGCCCACTTCAGTATCTATCCCCTTCTTTTCAAGAGACTGATTCAGCTGATCATATGCCACATAAGCCTTGCTCTCATGATCATGCTCTTTCAGGATCGGATACCCGTTCTTTACACACGATATCACCGGTATCGCACCCGGGATCTTTACTCCGTCACGCGTCATGATGTAGTAGGAATCACCGTTGCCCTTATGATCGAAATACTTCAGATCTTCGATGGTGTTGTACACTTCACCGTCTCTTCCGACAAGCTCGGCTCTGCCGTCGAGAGTGCTCACTCCGGCTTTCTTTTTAAGTAACCACAGAAAATCGACCCCTTCAAAGTAGTCGGTCCATCCGCCTGCGCCCGCATATGAAAATGTCTGCTCATCTCCGAGCGTTCCGTAATAACCGCCATGCACTTTTGACGGATTTTCCCTCATCAGGTCTTCGATCTCCGCAGTCGTAAGTTCCACGACTCTGTCCGGTCCGCGATATGCCGTATCCTTGTGGTATACTTCTATCGTAAATGTGCAGTCCAGTGAATCTTTATACAGCTTGCGATCGTGAAAACCGTACTCCGGATCTTCAGGGGTCCTGCCTTTTCCTGCAGTCATGGACTTTACAGGAAACTGTTCCTTGAGTTTTCCGTCTTTGAAAACCATCAGCATGACCGCCGAACCATCATCGCCCTGCTTCTGCAGAGCAAATGGCCCTTCGCTGCTTCCCGTGGCCAGTATCGCCTCGTACTTACTGCCGGAAAGCTTCTTATATGAAAATGTTTTTTTGTTTTCGTCTTTGTCTTCAAAAAGAATATTAAGTTTTTTCGTATTTTTATCTATACCGCAGAGATCGAGAAATTTTATAAGATCGACCCCGTAGTATCCATCGTTTTCTGCGAAGAGCCCGAGCGCATTCATCTTGCTGTTTACAAATGATATCCTTATCAGCTCCTCGAGATCCCTGACCGAATAAATCGATTCCTCAGGCATAGCATCGCCTGTGAGCGTTATCGCATAGTAGATCTGATCTCCATACTGCGATCCGTATTTCCCCAGATCTGAAATGTACAGCTTGTCTATGATCTGCTGTTCATGGTCTGATGGCGATCTGTCTTCTTCAGTTACTTTGACTTTCAGCGAGGTTTCATGCGATTCACCGTCCGCATCGCCTTTCTGCGATCCATGTGACTCAGAAGGTTCTGCGTTTTCACTGCTGCCGCTGACCGAATCGCTCTGCAGAGCATCCCTGCCTTCTGCATCTGTGTCACCTTTTTCACAACCCGCTACTGTAAGAATAAACAGCACCACAATAGCAATGAAAAGGATCCTCAACACATATTTGTAATGTTTTATGCTTTTGGGGTAATACATTGCCTTGTCCTCTGATAAAATTCATTCAATTATTACATAATCCACACATAACTTTTATGCCGTTTGATAGTATCAACAAAACTCTCATCTGTCGTTTGTCGAAACAACCGATATCTGCTCAAAATGTTTTTTCGACAACATCGCCCCCCTCGGATATCGTATTGAGCAAAATCATTGCATTTTATCAGCAAAAAGATCGTAAGCAATCGATAAAATCGAAGAACACGATCAGACAGGATGAATCAACTCACGAAAACTGCCCTGTCAACAGCTTTTACACTATCGGCAGGGCAGATTTGTTCATATTTGTTCATCCAGATTTGTTCATCGTATATCAGTGTCGAGTTTAACAGTTTCTATTGTGCATATCGAAATCTACGCTTTTATCTTGCCAGATACCCTGCGTTTCTCAGATTTCCAAGCAGTTCGTTCACAGTGTTGATCACATCTGTAAGCGTTGCCGTCGCAGCAAGGTCGGTCACCTGTTCTGCAGCAGCCGGTGCAGGGCCGGTCGCTCCTGTTGCGCCTGCGGGACCCTGCGGACCTGTTGCGCCGGTTGCTCCTGTCGGGCCGGTTGCCCCGGTCGGGCCGGTTGTTCCCTGTATGCCGTCAAGACCTGCCGGGCCTTGCGGACCTGTCGGACCCGTTGGGCCTGTTGGCCCGGTTGCTCCTGCTTCGCCTGCGGGGCCCTGAGGTCCTGTTGGCCCGGTTGCTCCTGTCGGACCCGTCGGACCTGTTGCGCCCTGTATGCCGTCAAGGCCTGCCGGGCCTTGCGGACCTGTTGGGCCCGTCGGACCCTGTGCTCCTGCTTCACCTGCGAGACCCTGAGATCCGGTCGGGCCGGCTGCTCCCGTTGGACCTGTCGGACCTGTTGCTCCTGCTTCGCCTGCGGGGCCCTGAGGTCCTGTCGGGCCGGTTGCTCCCGTTGGACCTGTCGGACCTGTTGGACCTGTCGCTCCCTGTATGCCGTCAAGACCTGCCGGGCCTATCTCTCCCGCCGGACCTGTCGGCCCTGTTAGACCTGTCGCGCCGGTTGCTCCTGTCGGACCCGGAAATCCCGCCGGTCCCTCCGGGCCCATCGGGCCTTCCTGCCCGCGAGGCCCCCTTGGACCAGGACACCCTCTCGGCCCCATCGGACCTGTCGCTCCGGTCGGGCCTCGCTGCTGACAGCAGTCATTATTATAACCGCAGCAGCAATCATTGTTCGGATTATTAAAAAGCATGATATTCCTCCTTACAGATATACCATATCCCTGTTTTTCCCATCGACTCTTCCCTGCAGAACCTGTGCTCTGCCCTTTGCATGATACCGAAAATACCGGTATCCTTATTTAACTTATGCCTCCTGATATCGCCCGGTTACAAACAGGCGCTCAAAATATTTCTGGTTTTCGATCACTTTCTTCGATGCCGGCCTGATCAGTGCCGCTCTCAGATGATACTGCCACGCCCTGCCATGGTCACCGAGCCTGTCATAACATACACACAGCTGCATCAGCGGTATATAGCCACGGCAGTCGCCGTGATCAAATCCGCCGTACTTCGCGCAGTCAGGTGCTGCAAGCGCCCGTTCATACCAGTAAGCCGCCGTTTCATGATCATTACATTCCATAAAACATGCGCCTATCTCACAGCATATCTCCGCCCTCGGCACATCATATCTGAAACTGTAAAAAAGACTATCCAGCCTCATCTGCGGTTTTGCGAGATACTTGAAGCACAAAGACCTCTGCAGGCATGCATCTATCAGATTTTCACGCCACGTGCCCTTTTCAGCGAGAAACCTGTCAAACACAGAGATCGCTTCTTCATACCGCCCGTGATCGCAAAGCTCCCTGCCGTAATAAAACACCTGCCGCGGATCGCTCAGCTCGCCACGCGCTATCATGGACTCGTATATCCTGAGGTTTCTATCAGAGTCAGCTGCACTGTTCTTATGATGTTCGATCTCAATGTCAGAATACAGCACCTTGCCTGACGGCACGACTGCTTCGTGCACCCGGCCTTTCCATATGAACCCCTTCCCGTTTCTGAGCCATCGTTCCCGATAATATGAAACAGCCGGATATCCGTCACGATCGAACCCCGTCAGATACTTCATCATCACTACATCCGTATCAGGATCGATCTCCGACTTCAGCGCTTTCATCTTCTTCAGCTCATTCTCTGTGACGATATCGTCTGCATCCAGCCACATCCAGTAATCCATCGACGCCTTCCTGCATGCAAAATTCCTGGCTGCTGCGAAATCATCCTCCCACTCAAAGTCGAACACTTTCTGCGTATAACGCCGCGCTATATCCTTCGTGCGATCCTCCGAGCCGGTGTCCACTATTATCATCTCATCTGCGAGCTCCTTTACAGAATCCAGAGCCCTCGCGAGCACATCTTCTTCATTCTTCACGATCATGCAAAAACTGATACTGACCATTGCAAATTACCTCCTGTTTTCGCATCGTTGCCAACACACCAAAATGCTTCTTATTTTCGCCGTCCATCGTATAACTACTATATATATTATTCAACTGCTCCCGTTTCGTCCGCGCCTTTTGATTCATAATGTACCTGTTATCTCCAGTTGCGCGCAGCGATTTCAGCCATAAAGCGGAAATATCCTATGTAAAGTGGCGGAAATCTGGAAATCATATGCACCTGTCTGTATGTACGTTCTAAGTCTTCAATAATCATTTGTAAAATTTCAGCCTAACGCTCGCATCTGGAACAGGAAATGGCTGAAATCTGGAATTAAATAAAAGTTCTGCCTGCGAGCTATGCCCCAGGAAAACTGCTCGGCCAGTTTTATATGGATATAATTTACATATTT
>CAKQIZ010000068.1 GCA_934247125.1 uncultured Clostridia bacterium | reverse complement strand
ATTATAAGTCCGGCTATAAGACCCACCGTTCCCATCACGATATCGTTCGCGGACATCTTCTGAAGATCTGACTCCAGATTGTTTGCCATCTTGTTGCCCTGCTTTTTGAAAGCCGGAGTGAGCCGAAAAAAAATCAAACCAAAAATAATTGCTACAAGTGCGGAAATGATCATATCCTGTATTTCCGAAAAATCGACCAGCTCTTTATGTCCTGCAAGTACTATCAGGAACTTTGTCAGTGTATATAATCCGAATCCCAATACTGCGCCGGCAACAGTCAGCACAGCTCTTACCAGTTTTTGGAGCATCTTATCCCCTCCTTTCTATGCTCTTTGTCTAGTAGTCCATGATGAGTATACCACAAATCCTGTACCTCGCCAACAAAATATGGTAGAATCAATACACAAGCTTCATATATATGACACATTGCAAATTTATTCTTACAATATATATCAAGGAGGAGATGAATATGGCGAAAATATTAGTCGCAGATGACGAACAGAAGATAAGAGAGGTCATCAGAGAATATTCCGAATTCAACGGTCACGAGATCACGGAGGCCGCCGACGGTATGACGGCTGTAGGGCTTTGCAGACTCAACGATTACGACCTTATAATAATGGATATCATGATGCCGAAGCTCGACGGCTTTTCGGCATGCAAGGAGATAAAGAAAATAAAAGACATACCTATAATCATGCTTTCAGCGAGAAGCGAAGAATACGACAAGCTCTTCGGATTCGAACTGGGTATCGACGACTATGTCGTGAAACCTTTCAGCCCCAAGGAACTTATGGCTCGAGTGAACGCAGTACTTTCAAGAAACAGCGCTTCCGAAAAGCCTGTTGAAAAGGTGATGAAATTCGATGGTCTCGAGATCAACATCCCTGCCAGAACGGTATACGTCGACGGCAAGAAGGTGGATCTCACGCCTAAAGAATACGACCTGCTGTTTTACCTCGTGGAAAACAAGAACATCGCTCTGTCGAGAGACAAGCTGCTCTCCGATATCTGGGGATACGACTTCTTCGGCGACGACAGAACGATCGACACTCATATCAAGAACCTGAGAAACAATCTCGGCAAATACAGAGACTACATCGTTACATTAAGAGGGGTAGGTTACAAATTTGAAGCTTAGACTTGATTCCAAGAGTATAAAATTCAAAACATGGCTTTACTTCATACTGTTTGCAGGCTTCCTGATGGTAGTGCTGTGGTTTTTCCAGGTGCTCTTTCTCAACAGCTTTTACAGCGTTATGAAGGACGAGCAGACAAGACGCGTGGCGAAAAACATCGAGTCGGCATATACGCTCAAAAGCAACGAAAAATTCCTCAAGACCGTGGAATCGATATCGAACACCAACGACATGTTCATATATGTGGTTTCCCACGACGGCAGCACCATGTATTTCAGGCCTTCAGGAGACAGCACCAGCGCTCAGTACTATGCAGAGCAGATCGAAACGATCAATCAGGTCATGCTCGAGGAAAAGGTCGACTCAGCATACAAGCGCATCAAAAGCGATGACTCAAAAGACGTGCTTGCTTACGGCAAACTCCTGACGAACAAGGACAAGGAGCCGATGCTGGTGTACATATTTTCACCGCTTTATCCGGTATCCTCGACGATAAACATACTGACCAACCAGCTGATCTATGTCACATGTATTTCGCTGATGGTCGCATGCCTGATATCGTTCTACCTTTCGATAAGGATCACCAGACCGATAAGAAAGATCACACGTTCCGCGGAAAGACTTGCAGACGGCGAATACGGCATAGTGTTCAAGGGCGGTCACTACACCGAGATCAACAATCTCGCAGACACGCTGACAAGAGCCTCCATCGAGCTGGAAAAGTCAGACATGCTCCAGAAGGACCTTATCGCAAACGTCTCGCACGATCTGAGGACTCCGCTTACGATGATCAAGTCGTACGCCGAAATGATCAGAGATCTGTCAGGCGACAATCCTAAGAAGCGCGAGCAGCATCTTCAGGTCATAATAGACGAAGCCGACAGGCTCAACATGCTCGTCGGCGATCTGCTGTCGCTTTCAAGGATGCAGTCAGGCAAGATGGTGCTCCATCCTGTAGAATTCAACATCACGAACGCAGTCCGGAGCATTATCAATACCTACAGGATCATGGAGGATGAACAGGGATATACATTCAGATTCAACTGCTCAGGCAGCTATATAGTAAAAGGGGACGCAGACAAGATAAAACAGGTCGTCTCCAACCTTCTCACGAACGCGATCAAATTCGCAGGCGAGGACAAGACCGTGATAGTGACCCTGAAACGGCGCGGCAAATATGTGATCTGCAGAGTCGAAGACCACGGTATCGGCATCGCTCCGGAGGAACTCAATCACGTATGGGAACGATACTACCGTGCAAGCTCTAATATGGTGAGAGCTTCCGAAGGTTCAGGTCTCGGACTTTCCATCGTCAAGGAGATACTGACGCTCCACAAGTCGAACTTCGGCGTCGACAGTACAGTCGGAGAAGGTACGACATTCTGGTTCGAACTCGACTTCGTGAAAACAGAAAGGAATCGCGGCGCACTTACAGATGATACAGAAAGGAACAGCTCAAAATATGACAACTGACACAGACATAAACAGTGCTACAACCGGTATTTCCGCCGGCAGTCCTGTACTGGACTGCGACTTCCATACTCATACAGGTTTTTCGGATGACTGCGATGTTTCCGCAGACGTGATGCTGGAAAGTGCTGCAGCTCAAGGTATAAAGACGCTTGCTGTGACGGATCACTACGATCCCGGATATCCGGATCCCGAATTCCCGTTCCAGCTTGATTTTGAAAAGTACAACGAATATATTCTGAAAGCCCGTGAAAAATACCGCGGCATCATGGACATCCGCACAGGTATGGAAGTAGGGATCATGGCCGGACAGTTCGAGGCGGCAAACAAGGCCATAAATGCGTTCCCGTACGATATAATCATGGGATCGTTCCACTGCAACCGCGAAAAGGATCTGTACACCTACGACTTCACTGACGTCGACGGACCGGCGATGCTCGAAGACTTCTATGTTTATGTCTACGAATGCCTGAGAGGATTCGACAACTATGACGTGCTGAGCCATTTCAGTATCGTAGACAGATACATCGGCAGGCTTTACGACTATACTCCGATCACAGACATCATCGACGCTTCGCTGAAGCTCGCCGTGGAAAGCGGCAAGGGTCTGGAAATCAATACTTCGAGTTTCAAGTACGGCACAGGCACATGGCTTCCGCGCGAATCCATACTCAAAAGATACCGTGAGCTCGGCGGCGAGATCCTGACTTTCGGATCCGATGCACACTCGCCGGAGCACTACCGCTTCCATTTCGACGATGCGGTCGAATTCGCAAAAAGTCTCGGCTTCAGATACTACTGCAAATTCAGTCAGAGAAAACCCGAGTTTGTAAAGCTGTGATCGCTGTTTCGGCACTTGAAAAGACATAAAAAGCCGGCTCTGCATTTTGATATGCCTCCTGTCTGTCTGGCAGAGATCATATCATCTTGCATGAAGCCGGCTTTATTATTGCTAAAAATCTGCATGATCCATCTGCAGATGGCGCTGCATACTGTTATTCTCCCAGATAGTATTTCCCGTACGCATCTGCGGCTTTCAATGCTGCAGCTACAGTTTCCGGAGTCACTTCAAACGGCATGTTGTGCAGGGTATCGTTCTCTGCACATGCAGCCTTTGCGACTTCCATGATCTGCTCATCCGTTACATTCTCTGCTCCGAGCTCTTTCCATGTCACAGGAAGTCCGACTTCCACACAGAATCCTATGATCTCCTCCAGTTCCTCTTCCGGAACATTCTCGAGAACCAGCTGTGCGATAGTTCCGAATGCCACCTTTTCACCGTGATACATCGAGTGACACTCTTCGAGAACTGTCATGCCGTTATGGATAGCGTGTGCTCCCGCAAGGCCCGCGCTTTCAAATCCGATCCCTGACAGCAGCGTGTTCGCTTCGATTATCTTTTCTACAGCTTCAGTACATGCTCCCGCCTCAAGCGCTATTTTCGCCTTGACGCCTTCTTCCATCAGTGTGTTGAAGCACAGCTCGGCGAGCGCCACAGCAGCTTCCGTCGTCTTGCCTCCCGCACACGATATCGCTCCGCTCCTCTTGCATGCTCTCGCTTCGAAATATGTTGCCAGTGCATCACCCATGCCTGCTACAGTCAGACGCACAGGGGATCTCGCGATTATGTCCGTATCCATCATGACCATATTAGGGTTTGCCGGCAGGAAAAGATACTCCTCGAATACTCCGTCATCTGTGTATATTACCGACAGCGCACTGCACGGAGCATCTGTGGATGCTATCGTCGGACATATGATCACCGGTGTATGATTATAAAACGCCACAGCTTTTGCGGTATCAAATATCTTGCCGCCGCCTATCCCTATCATCAGATCGCAGCCGGTTTCTTTCATGATGCCGGAGATCCTGTCGATCTCGTTTTTGCTGCATTCGCCGTTGAAATAGTCAAATGACAGTCCGCAGTCAGCGTCTCTGAAGCTTTCCTCGATCTCAGCACCTATACGCTTGAAGCCTCCCGGACTGATAAGGATCAGCGCTTTCCTGCCATATCCTGCTGCATAAGTACCCAGCTTTTTCATCTCTCCCGCTCCCTGAACATATTTTGACGGGCTTATAAGAATCTTTGTCATAAACATACCTCCTACTTTTCCGGCATTACGCCGGTCTCATATCGCCGCTGAAAACCAGGGCCTTGCTCATCTGCCGGCTGACGCCGGCTCAGTCGTTTGTTTACGTATACAGTATACCACATTTTGCACCTGTGATACACAAAAAAGGAAATGACTCCTGCCCGCTCGTTTCCGTGGTCAGAAGTCATCTCCCTGAATTAAATTAATTAAATGGGTGGAGGAATTTATATTGTGTCAATATAAATTCTTTGTATCATAAATGCACTTATGCGATACATTCAGCTAAAACTTTGAGGAATTCGCGGCAGTCTTCAGGATAGATCTCTCCCATGTTTGCCACCTGGAACATGCCCATTTCCTCGTACTTGCCCTTGCCGCTGTAAACGACATAGCCTTTTTCTTCCATAGCCTTCAGGAAGGCCTTGAGGTCTTTTCCTTCAGGAAGGAATACAGATGTAACAGTGTTTGCCATCTTTGATTCGTCATCCAGCAGGAGCTTCAGCCCCATGTCCTTCATGCCTTTTCTGAGGATGCCTGCGCATTCCTTGTATCTTGCAACTCTGGCTTCAACACCGCCGTCTGCCAGTGCGTTGTCAAGAGCGACATCGAGAGCCCAGAACAGATTTACATTAGGTGTATTAGGAGTCTGGTTCTTGTCTCTTGCCGATATATAATGTTTTGCCAGATTGAGGTAAACATTTCTGCCCATTTCAGGCGTCAGAGTTTCGAAGGCGTCTATCTTTCCGCATATGTATGCTGAACCGGGGTATGCGCCCAGGCATTTTCCGCCTACTGATGTTGCGAAAGTGATATGGAAATCAACGACATCTATGAGTTCACCTGCTGCCGCTGATACGCAGTCAACGAAGAACCATTTGTTATACTTGTCGGCAAGCTGTCCCACTGCCTTTACAGGGTTTATCATTCCTGTCGATGTTTCGTGACATACCATTGCAACTACTTTGATCGCAGGATCTGCCGCCATCATTTCCTCTACCTTGTCCATCGACGGTTCTTCTCCCCAAGGGAATTCACAGTCAACGAGAGGAATATCATATTTCTGTATTATCTCAAGAAGTCTTTCTCCGAAAACACCGTTTCTGATCAGCATTACCTTTTCGCCTTCATTGAAGATCGATGAAAGAACTGTTTCGTTTGACGATGTTCCCGATCCCGAAATGATAACTGATCTGTAGCTGTCGTCTGCCTTGAACAGCTTGTTGATCTTTGCAGTAGTTCTTGCAAACAGATCTTCGAACTCTGCTCCTCTGTGGCAGATGTCATAATGCGTCAGTGCCTGACGTACGTTTTCTTTTACCATTACAGGTCCCGGACTGAATAATTTTGGTGCGCTCATAACTACACTTCCTTTCGATTTTTCGATACCATACTCTTTCGATTTTATATGTTTTCAACGACCATGGTCTGCAAAGCCGCCATGATCTGCCGGTCTGCGCGAAGCAGGCCGCGATCCTGTCTTGTCTTCGATGCGTCTTTCGGACGCGCTGTTATTCGGATATCCTATTCTTCCGACCAGTTTTTCGCTCTTTCAACGGCTCTGTGCCAGTTGTAAAGAAGCGACTCTCTTTCGTCTACGCTCATCTTCGGTTCATATCTCTTCGCGAGCTTCCAGGTCCCTTCCATCTGCTCTATCGAATCGAATTCTCCTGCGCCCAGGGCTGCCAGCTGTGCTGCACCGAGTGCTGTAGTGTCCTTTATCTCCGGAACATCTACAGGGATACCGATAAGGTCTGCCTGGAACTGCATGAGGAACTTGTTCGCTGCTGCGCCGCCGTCAGCTCTGAGAACTGTTATCGGCATGCTTGCATCCATGTTCATCACGTCCAGATTATCCTTTACCTGATATGCCGTCGCCTCGAGTGTCGCTCTGACTATATGCTCACGCGTCGTGCCGCCTGTGATGCCTACCATGGTGCCTCTGGCATATGAATCCCAGTGCGGTGCTGCGAGACCTGAGAATGCAGGCACAAAATATACTCCACCATTGCTGCCTGCATCGTATGCCATCTGCTCTGTCTCTGACGCACTGTTGATTATCTTGATACCGTCTCTGAGCCACTGTGTAGCCGCGCCTGTTATATATATGCCTCCGTCGAGAGCAAACGACATCTTCTTATTGAGTCTCCATGCCACTGTAGTGAGCAGGCCGTTCTTCGAATATACCGCCTTGTCTCCCGTATTCATCAGCATGAAGCATCCTGTTCCGTATGTACATTTTATCGATCCCGGTGCGAAGCATGCCTGACCGAACAGTGCCGCCTGCTGATCGACCACAGATCCTGAGATCGGAATGGAGGCTCCGAGAAAATCCAGCGGATCTGTATGACCGAAAACTGTCGCACTGTCACATATTTCAGGCAGTATCGATTTGCTTATTCCGAGAATATCCAGGATCTCGTCGTCCCATTTCCCGTCATGGATGTTGAACATCATAGTTCTGGAAGCCGTAGAGCAGTCCGTAACGTGCACCTTTCCATGAGTCATCTTCCAGATGAGCCATGTATCGAGCGTTCCGGCAAGCGCACGGCCTTCCTTTATCTTATCTTTTACCCCTTCTACATTGTCTATTATCCATTTTATTTTAGGACCGCTGAAATAAGAGTCTGCCATAAGGCCTGTCTTCTCCCTTATCAGCTCTCCGTGTTTTTCCGTAAGGTCATCGGCGTATCTCGCCATTCTTCGATCCTGCCATACGATCGCATTGTAAAGCGGCTCTCCTGTGATCTTGTCCCACATCATCACGGTCTCGCCCTGATTGTCGATCCCGATGCAGCTGACCTGGTCAGCACTTACGCCGCCGATGCTGAGCGCCATATCTACTGATTCGATCACCCTCTGCCAGATCTCCATAGGATCGTGCTCGACCCATCCCGGCTTCGGATAATACTGTTTGTGCTCTTTGTAGCCTCTTGCGACCACGTTCCACTCCTCATCGAGAAGAAGCGTCGTCGTTCCTGTGGTTCCCTGATCCAGTCCGATATAATACTTTTTCTTCAACATGATCATTTCCTCTTTTCTTATTTTCGACATTATTTATTCAAAATTTATTCAAATGGAAATGTAATTTTCTATCTTGTCATACGGCAGCCGTTTGAACATGAATTTCCTGAACTCTCCCGATGAACATCTGAGAAGCTTACGGTATGTCCTGTTCATGTGCGCATGATCGAAAAACCCGCAGTCCACCGCGATGTCGACCAGCAGCGTCTCTCTATCCTCCATGATCCTGTCCATAGATGCCTGCATCCTTATTATCTGTGAATACAGCTTCGGCGATATCCCTACGCATCTGTCGAACATCTTGCCGATATGCCTCGAAGTGAACCCCGTCTCCTCTGCAAGCTTTTCGACCTTGATATTGCCCTGGCTCTGAAAGATCCTGTCGGTACAGTATCTCACCAGATATTTGTCCTGCTCCATGCGCATATGGATCCTTATCTGCTTCGAGATCAGTCTGATACGTTCTGCCAGTTCTGTCTCTCTCTCAAGTACCGAAAGCATCTGTTCGCCCCATGGTATATCATCTTTCAGCGAAACAGACTTGTTTGTGATACTGTTCGCACCGCCATCGATGAGCGCATATCCGGCACCCGGTATGAAACGGATAAAGATATACTTTTCATGCGGCTTTATCTCAAGCTTCCGTATCTCGTCTATGACTCCGCATATATATCCGCTTATCTCACCCTCATGGTTCCTGAACACCATACTCATACACCCGTCCGGAACGATCGGAAGTATCTGAGGATATTCTGTAACCGACTTGATGTAAAAGATATCGGCAACCGTGGTATAGAGCGGATGTCCGAAATTTACATCTATCTTCTCGACCTCGAATCCTGTGTCGTCAATTATGAACGGTTCATACTGAATTCTCTCTTCAGTAGGAGCCAGGTACTGTTTCTGGCTTATTACAAATGACATTTTCCTTCGCTTTCACTGTTTTCTATTCTGTAAAACCGACGGCGCCGCATTGATTAGTAAAAATCAGAACGCCTTTTCATTTCACCTATATAATAGCACTGTGCATTTCTCCGGTCAACTTCCGTTTTTTCCTAGCGAAAATTGTTCCTGATAGCATACAATAAATGTCAACAGGAGGAGTTTTTGTTATGCAGGTATTACAGGGCATGGATCCCGATAAAATGATAATAATTTTGCCATCAGCACTTGTCGCGATGTATCTGATCATCAGCCTGCAGAAAAAACTCTGCAGCGGAAGCAATCCTCACATAGGACTGATACTTCCGGCGATATGCTTCGTAGCTTCCACGATCCTCGCGGTAAGGCCTCTGATCGTGGCCGCGCAGGAAATATCCGGCGGACTCGTACTGCTGTGCCTGAGGATGTGGCTCACATTCAACATCGCTACACTGGTGTTCCTGTTTCCTTATTATATGCGCATCCGGACGAGGCGCGCTGAAACAGCTTCAAAAAAGTCTGCCGCTGACTGATATACGACGGCTGAGCCGACTTTTTTCTATTCATTTAATCTATTTATTTTAAGGAGGGTATTCTTATGGAAAACAATGCAAAGGCCCAAACCCTAAACCGATCGTTAGGACTTTCGGAATGCGTCACTATTACCGCCGGTGCTGTAATAGGCGTTGGTCTGTTTACCGTTGGTTCACAGATCGTAGGTCTGATGGGCGGCACTGTAATCGTCGCATCACTTATTTCATTCGTACTGATCCTGTTCCCATGCGCAATGTATGGTGAAATGGGCGCAGCTCTGCCGCTGGCAGGCGGTACATACTCTTTCGCGAAGAGAGGTATCAACTATCCGGTAGCGGTATTCGAAAGCTGGAACTACACTCTTGCTCAGGTAGGTATCGGAGCATCAGAATCAATGGCTTTCTCAAACTACTTCCTCAGACTGTTAAAGGCTCTGGGCTGCAATGTACCTATCGACAACAACGACTATTCGCTGATCGATTACTTCCAGGGAGCAGTTCCTACAGATGTGTTCCTGTGGAAAGTCCTGCCGGCTATTGCCCTGTTCATTCTCTTCACTGTGATCTCATACAGGGGAATCGAGATGAATGGTAAGACACAGAACTTCTTCATGTTCTTCTTCTGGGCATGTTCACTGGTATGGTTCGCAACAGTTATCGCAAAAGCAGACTTCTCAGGTGTTACTGAAATGGTTGCAGGCGTAGGAATCCCTGCAGGTGTAAACGCATTCGCTCAGGCTGTACTGCTCGTTCTCTGGTGCTTCTTCGGATATGAGACCATCGTTGGTATGGGTTCTGAAGTAAAGTTCCCTCAGCTGACTATCCCAAGAGCTCTGCTGATCTCGCCGTTCTGTGTACTCGCAGTAAACCTTCTTTTCCAGTGGTTCCTGTGCGCACTTACTCCTGCTCAGCACGTTCCTGACCTTTACACATCAGCTGCTCCTTATGCGGAAGCGATGCAGTATGCAGGCATCGTAGGTCTGCCTCTGGTAATCCTGTGTCTGGGTATCACACTGGGCGGAGACTTCTCCACTATGAACCCTTGTATCGCAGGTCCTGCACGTTATATGTACATAATGGCAGAAGACGGAAACTTCCCTAAATACTTCGGTAAGGTTCATCCTAAATACAA
>CAKQIZ010000067.1 GCA_934247125.1 uncultured Clostridia bacterium | reverse complement strand
ATACACTGCTCAGCATGCTCGATATGATAAACAGGAATATTTGATCACATTCAATGTATTGTAAAATATTGACAAAACGCGATGTTTAATGTAAAATTATTCCATGCGTTGAAGCTGTGAGGCAGGATGATAAAAAGTTCATTGCTGCGGATTTTAACATCGGAAAAATTATCTTGACCTTGGAGCAAAAGTAGGGTATCATGATTGAAGAACAGATGTTCTTGATTGGAGGAGATCGGATGGTAGCTAAAAACAATGAAACTAAAAATATGAAGACGGCCAGCAAAGAGGAGAGAGACAAAGCACTCAATGAAGCCCTGGCTCAGATACAGAAACAGTTTGGAAAGGGTGCTGTTATGAAACTCGGCGATGACAGCGCCAGAATGAATATAGAAGCTATATCGACAGGCTCGATGAGCCTTGACCTTGCTACAGGTATCGGAGGAGTTCCAAAGGGCAGGATCATAGAGGTATTCGGACCGGAATCATCAGGTAAGACTACTCTCACCTTACATATAATCGCAGAAGCCCAGAAGCAGGGGGGGAGAGCGGCATTCATCGATGCAGAGCATGCCCTGGATCCGGAATATGCGAAAAATCTCGGAGTCGATGTGGATGAACTTCTCGTTTCACAACCCGATTACGGTGAACAGGCTCTTGAGATCGCGGAGATGCTCGTAAGGAGCGGTGCTGTAGAGATCGTGGTAGTCGATTCGGTAGCTGCTCTCGTTCCAAAGCACGAGATAGACGGTGCGATGGGAGATGCGACAGTGGGCCTGCAGGCCCGTCTGATGTCACAGGCTCTCAGAAAGCTTGCGGGAGTCATCAACAAGACGAATACTACTATAATATTCATAAACCAGCTCAGAGAAAAGATCGGAGTTATGTTCGGCAATCCTGAAACGACTACAGGCGGACGTGCCCTCAAATTCTTTTCATCGATGCGTATAGATGTGAGAAAGGTCGAGAGCATCAAGTCGGGCGATCAGATACTGGGAAGCAGGACGAAAGCGAAGATCGTCAAGAACAAGGTGGCACCTCCGTTCAAGCAGGCAGAATTCGATATAATGTACGGCAAGGGTATCTCGAAATCAGGCGATGTGCTTGACTGTGCGGTAGATGCTAAGATCATAGAGAAAGCAGGATCGTGGTACAGCTTTGACGGTAACAGGATCGGACAGGGCAGAGAGAATGTCAAGAAATATCTCGAAGGGAATCCTGATGTGCTCGATCAGGTCGAAGGACTGCTGCTCGATACGCTCAAGGCCGACAAGGATAAAAAAGACGAAGAACCGGCACAGGATATACCGGATGTATTAGAAGATGAATTCTTCATCGATGAGGATGGAGTGATCATCGAATAATGCAAGTTCCGCATAGCTGTGCAGGCAAGTTGAAACTCACTTGAAATGCAGCAGCAGACCGAATAAAAATCGGGAATAAAAAGATACGTAAAATACAGTGAATTTACTTTACATTTAATCTGAAATATAGTAATATATATGAATGTAAGCCGCTCGAAGAGGGTTTTTTGAAATGCAGTTTGATATCCAAACCAAAACTGCTACCTGGTTAGGCGAGACTGGATAGAGGAGGTAAGAATTATAATGTACGCAATTATCGAAACAGGCGGAAAGCAGTACAGAGTCAAGAACGGTGACCAGATCGCTGTTGAAAAGCTCAGCAATGTAGAAGACGGATCAAAGGTAGTATTTGACAAGGTGCTGGTAGTAGGTGAAGGTGCTGATGTAAAAGTAGGTGCTCCTTATGTCGAAGGTTCTGTAGTAGAGGGAAAAGCTATCGAAACAGGCAAAGGCAAGAAGGTGATCATCTTCAAGTACAAGGCAAAGAAAGACTACAGAAAGAAGCAGGGTCACAGACAGCCGTATACACTCGTAGAGATCACTTCGATCGATGGTGACACTACAGTGGCTGCAAAACCTGAAGCTGCAGAAGAAACAAAAGCTGCTAAGAAGCCGTCCTTAAAATCTATGAGAAAAGCAGAACTTATAGAATTTGCTAAGGAAAACAACATCGAAATCGATGAAAAAGCTACTAATGCGGTAATGATCGAAACTATCGAAGCTGCATTAAAATAGTAAAAGCAGAGTATTTAAGAATTTAACTGATATTGATATAGCGAGGAGGTGTCTGGTCGATGGCAAGTAAGAAAGGTGTAGGTAGCTCGAAGAACGGTCGTGATAGTGAGTCGAAACGTTTAGGCGTTAAGACAGGCGACGGTCAGTTTGTAAGTGCCGGAAGCATTTTAGTTAGACAGAGAGGAACTAAGTTCCACCCTGGCAACAATGTAGGAAAAGGCGGA
Source organism: uncultured Clostridia bacterium (assembly GCA_934247125.1). Classification (GTDB taxonomy): domain Bacteria; phylum Bacillota; class Clostridia; order Peptostreptococcales; family Anaerovoracaceae; genus Lentihominibacter. Next base: position 8,018 of record CAKQIZ010000067.1, on the reverse strand, counting down.
GACGATACATTATTTGCAATGATTGACGGAGCTGTCAAGTTTGAAAGATGTGGCAAAACCAGAAAGCAAGTAAGCGTATATCCAAAAGAAGCATAAACAGATTGTTTTGAGAGCCCCTATTTTATAGGGGCTTTACTTTTTTGATAAAGGAGGTTCCATGTTTGTAGACAGAGCCAGAATTTTTATAAAGTCAGGAAAAGGCGGAGATGGTGCTGTTTCTTTCAGAAGAGAGCCATTCGTGCCGGAAGGCGGACCTGACGGCGGAGACGGAGGAAAAGGCGGAGACGTTATTTTCCAGGCGGATGAAAATCTCAGAACTCTGATGGATTTTCGATACAAAAGAAAATATGAGGCGGAGAACGGCCAGAATGGAATGAAGAAAAAGAGGTATGGCAAGAACGGTCAGGACCTCGTGATAAAAGTTCCGGTCGGTACAGTTGTCATTGACGAAGCTTCAGGCCTCGTGATGCAGGACCTGACAGAAAACGGCCAGTCTTTTATCGCTGCCAGAGGCGGAAAAGGAGGCAAGGGCAACGTGAAGTACACGACGTCCACGAGACAGGCGCCGAACTTTGCGGAAGCCGGCGGATTTGCAAAGGAACGCGAGATAATCCTGGAAATGAAGCTGATAGCAGATGTAGGGCTGGTAGGCTTCCCTAATGTAGGAAAATCGACGCTGCTGTCTGTTTCCACGAGCGCAAAGCCTAAGATAGCGAATTATCACTTCACGACGATAGCTCCGAACCTTGGTGTCGTGCAGATATATGACACGAGTTTCGTGATGGCAGACATAGCGGGGATAATCGAAGGCGCGCATCAGGGTGCGGGACTAGGACATAAATTCCTGAAACATATAGAGAGAACGAAAGTCCTCATCCATGTCGTGGATGTTTCAGGAAGTGAAGGACGTGATCCGATAGAGGATTTTGACAAGATCAACAGAGAGCTCGAGCAGTATAGTCCCGGACTGATGAAAAAACCGCAGATCGTGGCAGCCAACAAGATAGATCTCATCAGTGAAGACGATCCTAAATACCTTGAATTCAAAGAATATGTCGAGGCAAAGGGATACAAGGTATTCCCGATGTCGGCGCCGATAAACATCGGAGTAAAGGAAGTCCTGGCAGAAGCGGCGGAGAAACTGCAGAAGCTTCTGGAAGAGCCACAGGAAGATGACGGATATGAGATGTTTGACTTTGAGGCTGACGAATACGATCCTGACTACAGGACGGTTTCAGTCGAATTTGACGGCAGGAACTATATACTGAGCGGAAAACAGCTGGAAAAGATCTTCAATTCCACGAACTTTACGGATTCAGGATCGGTAAGATATCTTTACAGGTATATAGAAAAGAGCGGCGCACTCGACAGGATGAAAGAACTCGGCATCGAGGACGGCGATACTATCAAGATAAAGGATTTCGAACTCGAGTATCTTGATGAGGAATATCTGGATCAGTTCTAGAAAACAGAGTTTTAGAAAAACAAGCTGTCAAAGCAGGCTGTCAAAAAAATCTCAAACAGTAAAGCTGGAATATTAAATATCAAAGAAGACGTATACGGATAAAACGTCTTCTTTTTTTGCACCTTTCAAATATAGATAGTATATGGAGGTGAAGATATGGAACGAAAGACACTTAAGAGGACCGCTATCGCGCTGTTTTTTCTTGCAGTCGTGTTCTTTTCAGGAAACACACATACGAGTATGCAGGAAAAAGGCACAGCTGCGACCGGCAGTATGATAAGCACGCTGAGCAGTGGAGAAGGGCTGCGTGCTGCAGCTTTAAAGTGCAGAGAAACAGCGGCTTCGCTTACTGAGCGTGTGATCGAGACGGCGGGATACATAGCAGGCGGGACATCGTACGGAGAACCTATAGATGAAGACTTTCCAGGCGACAGCACATCGGTCTATGCAGTCGCGGGAGGCGAAGTCACGTCGGTCGGTGAGAATGAGGAAATCGGCAAATACATAAAGATCACGCATGGAGAAAAAGGCGAAAGCCTTTACGGCAATCTGAGCACAACGGGCGTGACGGTACCGTCCCGAGTGAAAAAAGGTCAGATCATAGGGACGTATGAGAAGTCTGACGAAAAACAGTTTTATTATTCATTTAAAGAATTTGAATGAGTTGCGGTATGTGGTATAATAAACAGATGTGCGCGTAACAGCTGACAGGCACTTACGCGCAGCAAGGAGGCAATTGATGAAACACCCTACAAGAGAAGAATGTGAGGAACTTCTGGAACAATACGGCACGCCGGAACATGTGAGGGATCACTGCCGCGAGGTGGCGCGCACAGCGTTCGTGACAGCATCCGCACTCAATGAAAAAGGATATGCTCTCGACCTTGAGCTGATACTGGCTGCAGGTCTTTTACACGATATAGCCAGAGTCGAGGACAGGCATTGGGATGTAGGCGCAGATTTAATGGAAAAGCTCGGATATGAGGAAGAAAGCCGCATAATCCGCGTACATATGAGATATTCTCCGTTTTCACCCATAGCTGAAGTGACAGAGACAGATATGGTCTGCCTGGGAGACCGCCTTGTGAAGGAAGATGCATATGTAGGACTTGATTCCAGGATAGAATATATAATCGATAAAGCAAAGAGAAACGGCAAAGAAGACGCCATCCCGATCATGCTGGAGAAAAAAGAAGATACGAAACGTTTTCTCGACGAGATAAGATCTGTTATAGGCATGACGGTCGATGAGCTGATGATGGACAACGAAAAACAGGAGAAATGATCGAATGGCAATAGATAAAGAACTTCATAAGCTGCTCAGACGCGTGGAAAAACCGGCGCGGTATATCGGAGGGGAAGTCAATTCCGTGATCAAAGATCCGTCTGACGTCTCCGTGCGTGTAGGCTTTGCATTTCCGGACACATATGAGATAGGCATGTCATATCTGGGTATGCAGATCCTTTATGATATACTGAACAAAAACGACGATATATACTGTGAAAGAGTATTTGCACCGGCAGATGACATGGAGCAGCTGATGCGGGAAAACGGCAGAGAACTGTTCACGCTGGAGACTCTGACGCCTGTAAAGGAGATGGATATAGTCGGTTTCACGCTTCAGTATGAGCTCTGTTACACGAATATACTGAATATGCTCGAACTGGGAGGCATACCGCTCAGAAGTGATCAGAGAGGGGAAGAGTGCCCCGTGATAGTTGCGGGAGGCCCGTGCGCATACAATCCTGAACCGCTGGCTGATTTCATAGATCTGTTCATGATCGGCGACGGTGAGGAACTGTTTGAAAAAGTGTGTATCGCGAAGCGGGATTCGGCTTCTAAAAAAGAATTCCTTGAGACGGTATCCCGGTTTGACGGAGTCTACATCCCCGGCTTTTACGAACCTGAATATAATGAAGACGGCACCATCAGAAAGATCCGCAAGCTCAACGATAAGGCTCCGGACAGAGTGAGGAGAGCCCTGATCAGCGATCTCGAAAAGGCGGACTTTCCGGTAAAAAACATAGTCCCGTTCATAGAGACAGTCCATGACCGTTCAGTAGTCGAGACTTTCAGAGGCTGCACAAGAGGCTGCAGATTCTGTCAGGCGGGCATGATATACAGGCCGGTGAGAGAACGTAAAAAAGATACTATCGAGCGTATCGCAAAGGAGCAGCTGGCGAATACCGGACACGACGAGCTGTCGCTGCTGTCGCTTTCGACAAGTGACTATTCGAGATTTGAGGATCTTGCCACCGAGCTCATGGAAATGTGCGCAGCGCAGAATGTTTCGCTGTCGCTTCCGTCGCTCAGACTGGATTCCTTTTCGTTCAGGGTGCTGGAGGAGATACAGGGATACAGGAAATCGGGCCTGACTTTTGCACCTGAGGCAGGAAGCCAGCGCCTGAGGAACATAATCAACAAGAATATAACAGAAGAGGACATATACGGTGCGGTCGAACAGGCTGTCGAGCTCGGATGGAATCACATAAAGCTGTATTTCATGGACGGGCTGCCGGGTGAAACGTATGAGGATCTTGACGGGATCGGCGAGATCGCGCGGAACATCATGGACATAAACTATAGACTCAGAGGAAGACAGGGCGGCAGATTCAGAGTGACAATAAGCGTCTCTAACTTCGTGCCAAAGCCGCATACCCCATTCCAGTGGGCGGCGCAGGACACTCCTGAGATGTTCAGGGACAAGCATATATACCTCACGAAAAAGCTCAAGATAAAAGGCGTGACATTCAATTATCACGAGACGGACACTAGCAATCTCGAGGCTGTTTTTGCAAGAGGCGACAGGCGAGTGGGAAAAGTGCTCGAGGCGGCTCACAGGCTGGGATGCAGATTCGATGGATGGACAGAGCACTTCAGGGCCGAGCTCTGGGAAAAGGCTTTCGAGGAGACAGGCGTAGATCCCGACTTTTACTGCTACAGGGAGAGAAGCTACGATGAGATTTTGCCGTGGGATATAGTAGACCCGCTGGTTACGAAAGAGTTTTTTATCAGGGAAAACGAAAAGGCGAAGAAAGCACTGGTCACTCCTGACTGCAGGCTTGGATGTGCAGGCTGCGGCATGAATAAGTTTACAGAGTGTTTCAAAGGTGCGGAGTTTGATGTGCCGGCATCTGCAAAGCAGCAGTCGGCCGGACAGCCGCAGGTGGATCAGTCATCAGAAGGACAGCGATCAGAGGAGCAGTCGTGCGGGGAGGTTTCAGATGTATAAATACGCGGTGAAGTTTTCGAAAACAGGTACGATATGCTATACGTCGCATCTCGACATCATGAGACTCTTCAATCGTACTATAAAGCGTGCAGGCATAAAGCTGGCGTATTCGCAGGGGTTCAATCCTCATCCCAAAATGGTCTTCGCTCAGCCGCTGTCGCTGGGATACACGGGACTGAACGAGTATATCGAAATAGAGACTACAGAGGATCACGAGCCGGGATATATAGCGGAAAAGCTGTCAGAGCTCATGCCGCCGGGACTTGATATAAAAGGCTGTGAGCGTATGGCGGAAGGCAGGAAAACTCTTGCTGCGATGACAGTCGCAGCTGAATACATGATAGAGATCCCGTTCGCAAAGTCTGTGGACATGAGCGATGAAGAGATAGCGGAGTTTTACATGAGCCAGGACAGGATCGTCACACTGAAAAAACAGAAAAAGAAAAAAGTGCCTGTGGAGATCGATATAAAACCGATGATAAGGCAGCTGCAGGTTTTGCAGCAGAACGGGCTGATCGTGATGGACACAGTGCTCGATTCGGGAAGTATCTCCAACCTCAGTCCGGAGCTTCTGATAAAGACGTTCACAGAGAGGCTGGGTATAGATACTGACAGGAGCGAGATAGATGTGACGCGGAAAAAAATATTTTTTGAATAGCACGTTCATGGTAAAAACAGGAAAAATAAATTGACAAAAACTTCCAGAAGCTGTAAAATATTCAGTGAAAGGGGGCTTGTTCAGTGAAAAAGATAATGGAGTATATCGGAGACAGAGAAAAGCTTGAAGGGTTTGTAAAAGAGCACAGAGATATGCTGATAAGGGCAGTGCTGGTCGCTTGTGCGATCACTGCTGCTCTTTTTGTTTTTGTGTCATCCGGTGATGATGAAAAGAAAGCTGACGCAGTTGAAAAAAGTACGGTCGCTGTTGAAAGTGAGGCGGCGAGGATATTTGTTGACATCGGAGGTGAGGTGATATCGCCTATGGTAGTCGAGCTTGAAGAAGGGAGCCGGGTAGGCGATGCGATAGAGGCTGCCGGAGGCGTCACAGAAAATGCGGATCTTACGGATATAAACCGGGCGGCATTCGTTGAAGACGGAGAGAAGATATACATACCGCCTGCTGAGATCGAAGGCGAAGAAAGCGAGGGAAACGTGTCTTCTTCAGGGTATCAGGCAAGCAGGGGAGACGGCAGGATAAATATAAACACAGCTGATTCCGCACAGCTGCAGGAGCTTGACGGCATAGGGCCTGCCACGGCACAGAAGATAATAGACTACAGAAAGGAAAACGGCAGATTTTCATCGATAGAAGACATAAAGAACGTTTCGGGGATAGGAGACAAGAGCTTTGAAAAGATAAAAGACAGGATAAAGGTCTGAAACCCCGGAGTTTCCGGATCATGCTGAAACGAAAAATGCGCAGAATGCGCAGACAGAAAAGCGCAGCCCGGACGGCAGTGTCCGGACTGCGAGAAATTGCTATATGGAATCCAGGTGCTTTTTCAGGCAGTCGATAGTCTCCTGGCTGATATGATGTTCTATCTTGCAGGCATCCTCAAGTGCGGTCTCTTCAGAAACGCCGATTTTCATGAACAGGGTGCTGAGAAGCTGATGTCTCTCGTAGATGGATTCGGCGATCTCCTGACCGGACTCCGTAAGATGTATATGGTTGTCGTCATCCCTTGTGATGAAGCCGTTCGTTTCGAGCTGTTTGAGTGCTATGCTCACGCTTGGCTTGGAAAATCCGAGATAGTTGACGATATCTATGGCTCGTACGGTTCCTTTTTTCTGCTTCAATATGAGTATTGATTCCAGATAGTTTTCAGCAGATTCTAATACTTTCAATTTATCCTCCTGTTGTCATTCTGTTTTACAGTATGTTTTTCTATTTTACAGCGGTTTCGAGAGCCAGCTTCATCATGTCTGTGAATGAATTCTGGCGTTCTTCGGCAGTGGCCTTTTCGCCTGTCACGAAGTGATCGCTTATAGTCATCACGGCCAGTGCGTTCACGTTGTTGTATGCGGCGTTCATGTAAAGCGCAGCGGCTTCCATTTCGACTGCCATCACACCCATGGAAGCCCATTTTTTCCACCAGTCTTCCCTGAGCTCGTAGAATACGTCGCATGACACGATGTTTCCGGCTTTGAACGGTATGTCGAGTTCCCCGGATACTCTGCCGAGCTTTGTCAGCAGCTCGTAGCTTGCGCATGGCGAATATGATCCCGGAACATCAAACGCATGTATGTAGTTTGAATCTGTCGATGCGGCCATCCCGACAACGATGTCCTTTACCCTGATGTCCTTGTGGAAAGCGCCTGCAGTTCCTATCCTGATCAGATTTTGCACACCGTATTCGGTAATGAGTTCCCATGAATATATACCCATCGACGGCATACCCATACCAGTTCCCTGGACGGATACTGGAACACCCTTGTATGTACCCGTGAATCCCAGCATACCACGTATCTCATTGTAGCATTTCACATTTTCCAGATAATTCTCAGCTATGAATTTTGCGCGGAGCGGATCGCCCGGAAGAAGCACCGATGAAGCGATGTCGTTCTTGTTTGCAGCATTTATATGTGTGCTCATAAAAGCATTCTCCTTTAACAGTATTCTGAATTTATTATAGCACAAGTATATCATATATGTGGATTTTATAAAACAGTTATGTCTTGAGAAGATTTACCTGCTTTTTATTCTGCATATTATTTCATATTGTCTTACGCTGTTTTCCTGCGTATTCTTCTTGAAAACCCTTCAGGTTTTATATTTCGCCGGTGATCTTTTTTTTGTTTTTAGCGGCTGTCACAAGGGCTGCCGTACTGAGTCCTGCTGCAATAATCGCAAAAATCAACGCAAGCCATGCCAGTTTTAACGCTTTTTCTATCCTGGCAGTGTCAGATGACTTGGCCTCAAGTTCCCCGTTTCCGTTTACATGACCTGCCTTGATCTGCTTACCGTCTGACAATACCAAAACAAGATTGTCACTTTCATCCAGGGTGACGCTTTCAATACCGTAATTTGATACCGCATCTTTTCCGTCTCGTCCGTTCACACCGGGTGCTCCGTCATCACCTTTGTCACCTTTTGCTCCTGTTGCTCCGGTGTCGCCTTTGTCGCCTTTTTCTCCGGTAGCTCCTGTTGCTCCGGTGTCGCCTTTGTCGCCAGTAGCTCCGGTGTCGCCTTTTTCTCCGGTATCGCCTTTGGCGCCTTTTTCTCCGGTATCGCCTTTATCGCCTTTTTCTCCTTTTTTACCGTCTTTTCCGTTTCTGATCAGGAATGAAAAAGTTGTTCCATCGGTATAAGTGATCGTATA
>CAKQIZ010000066.1 GCA_934247125.1 uncultured Clostridia bacterium | reverse complement strand
GCTCCGCCTACGAGAGCTCCGTCGATCTCATCCATATTCATGATTTCCGTTGCATTTGCAGGCTTTACACTTCCGCCGTACTGTATGATCACCTGATCGGCAGTCTCCTCATCGTAAAGTTCGATCAACGTGCTTCTTATAAATGCGCACATTTCCTCTGCCTGCTCCGGTGTCGCTGTTCTGCCTGTACCTATAGCCCATATAGGTTCATATGCGATCACGATCTTTGCAGCATCTGCACCTGCTATATCCGCCAGACCGAGCTCGAGCTGCGACTTTACTCTGTCGAAAGCCTTTCCTGCATCACGTTCCTCAAGGCTCTCGCCCACGCACATGATAGGTCTGATACTTCCTGTGAGCAGTTTCTTCAGCTTGAGGTTCACAGTCTCATCGGTTTCTCCGAAGTACTGTCTTCTTTCCGAATGGCCTATTATGCAGAAATCCACGCCGATCTCTTCGAGCATAGCCATTGAGATCTCTCCGGTATATGCCCCCTCATCGGCAAAATGCATGTTCTGCGCACCCACCTTTATGTCTGTGTCTTTGAATGCCTCGACCAGTGCCTCCAGATTTGTAAAAGGCGCACAGATCGCAGTCTGGACGTCAGTGTCCCTGTACAGCTCTCTGAACTCTTCTGCAAATTCAAGCGCTTCTTTCTTCGTCTTGAACATTTTCCAGTTTCCTGCAATGAACGGTAGTCTCATTTACTTTTCCTCCAAACATGATATCCCCGGCAGATCTTTACCCTCGAGGAACTCGAGTGAAGCTCCGCCTCCTGTTGAAATATGTGTCATTTTATCTGCAAGACCGAACTGCTCTACAGCTGCCGCCGAATCACCGCCCCCGATTATCGTAACAGCACTGCTTGATGCGAGAGCTTCTGCTATGGCTTTTGTTCCCGCTGCGAAATTCGGCATTTCGAACACGCCTGCAGGTCCGTTCCATACCACGGTCTTCGCTTCTGCAATCGCAGTCTTGTAAATTTCTACTGTCTTAGGACCGATATCCATGCCCATCATATCGGCAGGGATACTGTCCCTGTCAAACACTCCGCTCTCACTGTCGTTATCGAATTCTTTTGCACATACGGTATCCACAGGGAGCAGCAGCCTGACTCCTGCATCCTCGGCTTTTTTCATGAGCTCCTTCGCCAGGTCGATGCTTTCCTCGTCGAGGATCGACTTGCCGATCTCGTATCCCATAGCCTTGAAGAATGTGTAGCTCATTCCTCCTCCGATTATAAGGGAATCTACTTTCTTTAGCAGATTTTCTATCACAGGTATCTTGTCTCCGACCTTTGCGCCTCCCATGATGGCAAGGAAAGGTCTCTGCGGATCTTCCAGAGCGTCGCCGAGGAACTTGACTTCCTTTTCGATCAGGAATCCCGATACGCTCGGCAGATATTTTGCGATCCCTGCAGTCGAGCAGTGAGCTCTGTGAGCAGTACCGAAAGCATCGTTTACGAATATATCTCCCAGCGATGCGAGCTCGCCGGTGAACGGCTCCTCATTCTTAGTTTCCTCTTTTCTGTATCTGACGTTTTCAAGCAGCATCACCTGTCCCGGCTCCAGCGCTTCTGCCTTTGCGCGGACACTGTCATCAACTACGACATCAGACGCTGCGAAAATGACATCCATACCGAGAAGCTGTGTCAGTCTGTCAGCTACTGGCTTAAGAGAAAACTCCGGCTTAGGTTCTCCTTTTGGTCTGCCCATATGAGACATCAGTATGACTTTCGCATCATTCTCTATCAGGTATCTTACAGTCGGCAGCGCAGACGTTATCCTTATATCATCTGTTATCACACCGTCTTTCATCGGTACATTGAAATCACATCTTACAAGTACGCGTTTACCCGAAACATCAATATCTTTAACAGTTTTTTTCATTTGAAAACCTTCCTTTTCCACTCCGGCAGCTTCAACTTCAACGACCGACAGCCGGCACAAAATGTCGGCTGTCGATTCGATATCATATTATTTATTTATTATGCGTTATCCACGCTGTACATATGCTTGATCAGCTCAAGGACCTTCGTGGAATAACCATATTCGTTGTCATAGAATGCGATCAGCTTGAAGAACTTGTCGTTAAGCTGTATACCTTCTCTTGCGTCGAATATCGAGGTGTGCGGATCACCGATGAAATCGCTTGAAACGACTTCGTCGTCAACATACTCGATAACGCCCTTCATAGCGCCTTCAGATGCTTCCTTCACCTTTCTGCAGATCTCTTCGTAGCTTGCTGATTTTTTCAGCTGTATGTTAAGGTCGATGACCGAAACATCATTAGTAGGAACACGGTAAGCGATACCTGTCATCTTTCCTACCATCGACGGGATAACCAGACCTACGGCCTTTGCAGCACCTGTGCTTGTAGGAATGATGTTGCCGAATGCCGATCTTCCTGTTCTCCAGTCTTTCTGCGAACGTGCGTCAACGACCTTCTGCTTTGCCGTTGCAGCATGGATAGTCGACATAAGACCCTGCTCGATGCCCCAGTTGTCTTCTATTACCTTTGCCAGAGGTGCCAGGCAGTTAGTAGTGCATGAAGCATTTGAAACGATCGTCATATCTTTTGTGTATTCTTCATGGTTTACACCCATAACGAAAGTAGGCGTAGTCTTGTCTTTTGCAGGCGCTGTGATGATTACCTTCTTTGCGCCCTGGCTGATATGTACCATTGCCTTTTCCGTAGTGTTATACGCACCTGTTCCTTCAACGATGTACTCTGCACCGCATGCATCCCAAGGGATATTGGAAGCATCGCTCTCGCTGTAAACAGGGATCTTCTTTCCGTCAATGATCAGTCCGTCATCATATACCCCAAGCTCTTTCGGAAAACGTCCAAATACTGTATCGTACTTCAGCATGTATACCATGTATTCTTTGTCAGCGTTACGAACATTGATACCTGCGATCTCGATCTCAGGCATGTCCATTGCTGCGCGAATAACCACACGCGAAATACGACCAAAGCCGCTTATTCCGATTTTAATTGCCATTTTTAAATTCCTCCTAAAAATACCACTAAGTTTAATTCATTTATATCAATCTTTAAAAGATCAATAACGTCTTCGTTTGGATGAGGATAATATGTTCAGCTCATCTCTGTATTTTGCCACGGTCCTTCTGGAAATGCTGATGCCTTTGTCTTCGAGCATCTTTACCATAGCCTGGTCGCTGTACGGTGATTTCGGATCCTCGCTGTCAACGATCTCTTTTATGAATTCTTTTATACTGTTCGACGAGATACCTTCTCCATCACTGCCTGACACACCTGCCGAGAAGAAATACTTTATTTCGAATACGCCCTTCGGACACTGCAGATATTTGCCGTTTATCGAGCGGGACACCGTGGATTCATGTATCCCCAGCTCTTCCGCTATATCCTTGAGGGTCAGTGTCTTCAGATATTTGCTTCCTCTGTCCAGGAACTCTTTCTGATGCCGGACTACTGCAGTCACTACATTATATATGGTCTGTTTTCTCTGCTCTATGCTCTTGATAAGCCACATCGCAGAATTCACTCTGTCGGAAAGGTATTCTGAAAGCTTTTCATCCTTCTCTGCCTGATGCATCAGCTTGCTGTAATATGAACTCACCATGAGACGCGGCGCGCTGTTTTCATTGACAGTGATCACATATTCATCGTCTACTCTTTCGACTATGACATCCGGTACGATATACTTCGTATCGCCCTGTGATGCGAAAAGCCTGCCCGGTTTCGGCTCGAGAGTACGGATGATATCACTCATCTCCTGCACATTCTGAGGCGAGATACCCATATCCTTTGCAATGACTCCAAATCTGCTGTTTGCCAGTTCTTCGAGATGTTCATTGATAACTTTTTCAAAAATATCCGTGAGCTGACCTGTCTGCCTGAGCTGTATGATCAGACATTCTGCCAGATTTCTGGCACCCACTCCGATCGGATCGAATCCATGTATCACTTCCAGGACTTCTTCGACCTTCTCCTCCGGAGCATCTGTCGCTTTAGCTATCTCCTGTACGGTCGAAGTCATATAGCCGTTTTCATCAAGAGACTCTATTATGTATTTGCCTACTTTAAGACATGCTTTTTTGCTGTATGCAAGCTGGAGCTGAAACAGCAGATGTTCCGGCAGAGTAAGATCCGACGAAGTGTACTGCTCATACGCATTCTCCTTTTCTTCCCCGTTGCGGTCCTCCCACTGTCTGTAGCTTATATCGTCATACTGCCTGTCTTTTATGTATTCTTTCCAGTCAAAATCATCGTCCTTGCGGCCGGATGCACTTTCCCTCTTATCCACCAGCGGTTCTTCCTGACGCTCTGCAGTGCTGCTTTCACTGCTGTCATGCCCTGGATTCTCTGTTGCATCTCCATGTGCCTGTTCAAGGACAGGATTCGCCAAAAGTTGCTCCTGCACATACGAATCGAGTTCCTGCGTATTGAACTGCAGGATCTGGATCGCCTGTATAAGCTCAGGAGTCATTACCAACTTTTGAGACTGTTCAATTTTTAAATCATAACCAAGTCTCATACTCATCTTTTAAATACCTCGGTTTATATTATAGCATATCGCTGTTTTTTTGTCAGTGCCTACCATATAAATTTTGGTTCCAATTATTTCAGTTCCGGGAAGCCAAGCTGTCTCAAGGCCTCAAAAAGAATGATGTTCACCGAATTCGCCAGGTTTAGCGATCTGAGTCTCGTATCCCTGCTCATCGGTATCCTTATAGCGTTCTCGCTGTGCTCTTCTATAAAAGGCCTCGGCAGTCCCGCTGTCTCTTTTCCGAACAGGAACATATCTTCATCCTGGAATTTTACATCTGTATATATGTGTCCGCCTTTTGTCGTCGCCAGGAACATCCTTCTGTCTCCGTTCCCGTACTCTGCCATGAATTCATCCAGGCTTTCGTGGACCTGCAGCTTTACGAACGGCCAGTAATCAAGTCCTGCCCTCTTGAGGCTCTTGTCATCTATGGAAAATCCCAGCGGTTTCACAAGGTGCAGGACAGTACCCGTCGCTGCGCAACTTCTCGCTATGTTGCCTGTGTTAGGCGGTATCTCCGGTTCAACCAGTACTACGTGTATAGCCATTTTTTCCTTCTTTCTAACATTTCCCCAGTAATTGGATATTGTCATCGCGGACACATATCGCATCCGGCGTTCTGCATGCCGTATCTGTGGATCGACAAAAATCGACCAGCTCTCATTATTTTACTTGTTTGCCGGAAAAAGTTCAATATGTTAAATCAGGCAGCTGACCTTCCACTTTTTACCAAACATGTGCTGCAATTTGACAAAAACACGATTTCTCCCCGCCTGCAGACAAAAAAATTGCAGACAAATGTCGAAATTTATTATATAATCAGTGTTGATCGTTGAATTCAGTGGAGGATAATATAATGAAAACAATCAAAATCGGATTACTCGGTATGGGAAACATTGGTACCGGAACATACAAGACTCTGGAAATGAACAGACCGGAAATAGAATCTACAGTCGATGCAAAAGTAGAGATCGTAAAGATCCTCGAAAGAGATACTGAACGCGACAGAGGCATCGCTGTACCAAAGGAGAAGTTCACATCGGATCCCGACGAAATATTCAAGGATCCTGAAATAGATATCGTTATCGAGCTTTTAGGCGGTATCGAACCTGCAACGACATTCATGCTCACAGCAATGGAAAACGGCAAGCATGTCGTTACAGCAAACAAGGCTGCTATCGCAGCAAACTATCACAAGCTCATGGACACTGCAAAGGCAAACAACGTGGCATTCAGATTCGAAGCCAGCGTAGGCGGCGGCATCCCTATCCTGGGAACGCTCACAGGTCCGCTCAGAGCTAACAAATTCGAAGAAGTTCTCGGAATCCTCAACGGGACTACGAACTACATACTCACTATGATGACTCAGGAAGGTCTCGACTACGACACAGCCCTCAAAGACGCACAAGCGCAGGGCTTTGCAGAAGCCGACCCTACAGCTGACGTCGAAGGTATCGACGCTGCAAACAAGCTGACGATACTCATGGCTCTGATGTTCGATAAATACGTCGCTCCTCAGGACATCCCTACTACAGGTATCACTCAGATCACCAAGGAAAAGATCGAGGAAGCACGCGCAGACAACTGCACGATCAAGCTGATCGCACATGCCAGAAAGCTTGAAAACGGCGAAGTTGAGTACGAAGTAAAGCCTATGAACATGGACAACAGCCATCCGCTCGCAAGCATCAACAAGGAATTCAACGCTGTGTTCGTAAAGGGCAATGCAGTTGATGATCTGATGTTCTACGGAAAAGGCGCAGGTCCTCTTCCTACAGGAAGCGCAGTTCTCGGCGACGTGATCGACATCGCAAAGAACGTGATGAAATAAACTCACTATCAAATACGAATACGATATGGGGCATTACTGTCCCATATTTAATGTTTAGATGTGCAGAGCACAAAACCCGATTACAGGAGGTCAAAATGACTTTATTTGAAGAATGGAAAAATCTGATCGAAAATCAGACCGAAGACTCATTCCCGGAATTCTGGAAAGAGTACAGCGAAGCCGAAACAAAGCTTTACAGCGACATACTCGACAATCCGGAGGAAAAGATCAGCGGCACATTAGGCGAACTGGCAGCAAAACACGAAGTAAGACCTGTCATCTACATGGGATTCCTGGACGGCATAGACAGCAGTCTGAAGAACAGCAATGATTTTGAGGATTTTGACGAAAATTCGCAGGTCGAGATCGAGATCGAACCTGAAACACTGTTCTACAACATGCTTGCAGCCGGAGCAGACTACCTCTACGGACTCCCTCAGTGGACCGACATCCTCGGCGAAGACAAGATGACTGAGATAGCTAAAAAATACAAGAAATCAAAAACAGTCGTAAAAGACAAGAAAATCGGACGAAACGAGCCTTGTCCTTGCGGCAGCGGCAAGAAATACAAGCACTGCTGCGGCAGATAAAACGACTTTTGCAGACATCACCGCATCAAAAATAAACAGCAGACCGATACACAGTAAATACTGTCTGTCATGTCTGCTGTTTTTGTTTTTCATATCGCAGTGCCGTACCGGATGTGAACGCTTGACTCACTTCACACCTTTCTTTTTACAGAGATCTGCTATCACACAGCTGCCACACTTCGGATTCCTCGCACTGCAGCAGTTTCTGCCGTGAAAAATAAAGCTGTGATGCGCTTCTGTCCACCGGTCTTCCGGCAGAGTCTTCATGAGCGCCAGCTCAGTTTTCAGCACGTCTTTTTCCTTCACTATACCGATCCTGTTCGTGACTCTGAAGACATGCGTATCTACGGCTATCCTCTGATGACCGAATCCTACCGACTGGACGACGTTTGCAGTCTTCCTGCCCACACCGGGAAGAGATATCAGGCTGTCATAATCATCCGGCACCCTGCCGCCGAACTCGACGACCAGCTTTTTCGCCAGCTCTATTATATTCCTGGACTTCGTCTTGTACATGCCTATAGTTTTTATTATATCTATCACATCATCCTGATCGGCCTCAGCCAGCTCAAACGGCGTCGGGTACGCCTCGAACAGCTTTCCGCTTATCCTGTTGACACTTTTGTCCGTAGCCTGTGCCGACAGCACTACCGCTATCAGCAGCTGATATGTATCCATATGCTCCAGCGCACAGCCCGCCTCAGGGTATTCTGCTCTGAGAGCATCAAGTATCTGGTTTATCTGTTTCTTCGTAAAAGCCATCTCCATTCCTCCAAAAATGCAAACTCGCTGAAAAAATCATCTGCCTGTAAGTATGATCGATTACAGTATATCATTTTCTTACGTATATGAAAATCTGCTTATTTGCCATATAAAACGCAGACTGTCTTGAGGACTCCCAGGTGTACATCAGGCATCATTTGTATACAAATTTTATCTATGACAGGACATATTCTGTATAATCTTGCTTTATTTTGATACTTTCTGGTCAGAACTGTGAGAATTTTGCAATAAAAGTACCGAAAGGTCATTGACGAAATGCATGCGAAATAGTATCCTATAAACAGGCTGGAGAATTGATAAGGATTCTTCATAGTAAGAATTAAAATTTGGAGGAGTAAAAAAATGAAAACACCATTAGATTGTATTATGGAAAGAGAAAACAACCCGCAGATTATCGGACAGTACGTAAATCTGAAGACTAGAATGTCAGCTGGCGATGCTCACTATGCTGGTGAACTGGTAGAAGGCGCTCACATCGTAACTGCATGGGGAGACGTTGGTACTGAGCTGGCTATCAGACTGTTCGGAGACGAATCACTGTTCGTTGGATATTCAGAAATCAGATACACTGCTCCTGTATACGCTGGAGACTGGATGGAATATGGCGGATACATCGAAAAGGTTGGCAGCACTTCACTTACTTGCAAATTCTTCGCTTACAAGTGGATGAGAGATTCAAAGGACGAAAACGGCAACGTAATCAACGGATCAGGTGCTGAAATGATCAACCCGCCTGAACTTTGCGCATACGGAACTGGTACTCTGATGGTTGCTAAGCACCTGCAGAGACTTGAATGCGCTGATCCTAAGTTCGCAGCAGACGCTAAGGCAGCTGGAGCAAAGGCTTTTGCATAAATCCAACAGGGTTATAAAAGTACATCAGTCAAAAGGATCGTGCCCGACGGCATGGTCCTTTTTTATTGTTCTAAACCATATGGCAGATATTTTGATTGGCTATTTGTGCTCTGTTATTGTATAATTAGCTATTATGACGATCAACAGAATACATCACGGAGGTTTTTATGTCGACATATACACAAGTTGAAACGAATGGTCTGTACGAACTGACTGATGCAGCACGTGCCGAACTGATATCTTCCAAATACTACAATGAAGATCTGGCGCCTACATCTGTATCCCAGAGAACATGGACCACATACAATATTTCCATGCTGTGGGTAGGCATGGCGATATGCGTCCCTTCACTTACACTGGCCACCGGTCTTGTAACTGCAGGGATCTCACCATGGATGGCCATACTCAACGTAGCCCTCGGAAACTTCATAATCCTTATCCCCATACAGCTCAACGCCAATATCGGATGCCGGTATGGCATTTCGTTCCCCGGGTTTGCAAGGCTCACATTCGGCAGCAGGGGCGCTCAGCTCCCTATACTGACAAGAGCGTTCACCGCATGCGGCTGGGTATCCGTACTCTCATGGGTAGGCGGCGGCGCTATAGCTGCTGCGCTGGGCTGCTTCATTCCCAAATTTGCTGATCCTGACTGGACGGTGACACTTCCATCCTGGGGCGGCATGCAGACACACTCTGCAGGCATCTTCATCGGCTATATCGTCTTCATCCTGCTGATGGCCTGGGTAGCATACAAGGGAGTCGGAAGGATCCGCGTACTCCAGAACATAGGCGGACCGATACTGATCGGGCTTCTGATCGGACTCCTGGTATGGTCTGTAAAGATCGGCAGTGATGCAGGTTTTACTTTCAGTGAGATCATGAGCCAGCACAGCACACTGCACGGCAGAACATTCTGGGGAGTTTATCTGACAGGCCTTATGGGAAATATCGCCTTTTGGGCGATGATGGCTTTCAATATACCGGATTTCTCGCGATATGCACGTTCGCAAAAGGCATATTTCAGAGGTCAGCTTTACGGACTGCCCGTGCCTATGGTCTTCTGCGCATTCATCGGTGCGTTTTACGCACAGGCAGCGACGCTTTTCAATGCTGCAAACGGACTGTCAAAAGGCAGAGCCGGATGGTATGATCCGTTCGATGCGATACACGTGCTTTACAATATCGACAGCAAAATAACAGTTCTCATAACTGCCGTCGGCGTCGTGATCGCGACACTCACGACATGTATAGCAGCAAACCTGGTAAGCGCTGCAAACGGCTTTGCTAATCTCTCACCTGCAAAGATCTCCTACAAAAGAGGGGTGTTTATCTCGATCTTTATCGCTTTTTTCGTGCTGCAGGCATGGTGGATATACGGCTCCGGCAATCAGGCATACGTGACATGGCTCAACGCATACGGCACTGTGCTCGCTCCGCTGGCGGCGATCTTCATTTCGGATTATTTCTTCTGCAAAAACAAAAGGATCGACCTCGCCAGCATTTTCAAGGGCGCAAACGGCAGATACTGGTATTCCAACGGATTCAATACAGCTGCGATAATCGCATGGGTAGTCGCTTTCATCTGCCCTCTTCTGACGTATTTCGGTCTTGACGGCATGTTCTGGAAATTCATCAATTCGATCAGCTATATATGGTCGTTCACGATAGGATTCATCGTTTACACGCTCCTGATGAAAACAAAGATGACAAAAGGCTCATATGTTTCGGAAGAAGAACACGAAAACTTTACAAAGAGAATGTCTGAAGAAAACTAGCAATCGAGTAGGGGCTAACAAGTAGCCCCTCTCACACCACCGTACATGCCGTTCGGCATACGGCGGTTCAATTCA
>CAKQIZ010000065.1 GCA_934247125.1 uncultured Clostridia bacterium | reverse complement strand
AAAGATTCCGAGATCGTATTCACAGATAAGAAGGAAACCAAGATCTACAAGACAGG
Source organism: uncultured Clostridia bacterium (assembly GCA_934247125.1). Lineage (GTDB taxonomy): Bacteria > Bacillota > Clostridia > Peptostreptococcales > Anaerovoracaceae > Lentihominibacter. The sequence goes on along the minus strand of CAKQIZ010000065.1, from coordinate 10,792 downwards.
CGTAATGGATGACCCGACTCTCACAGAGAGGCTCTATGATTCCGGCGCGAAGTTCACGAAAGATATACAGCAGACCACGTCACCGATGCTGTCGATGCTGCTCTCGCTGATCCTGCCTCTCGTGTTATTCATCGGCATCGGTGAGTACATGAGGCGCAAGATGATGGGCGGCGGCAAGGACTCGATGGCGTTCGGCCTTGGAAAGAGCAATGCCAAGGTGTACGTCCAGTCCACTGCAGGCATCCGCTTCAGCGACGTTGCAGGCGAAGATGAAGCAAAGGAGAGCCTTTCGGAAATCGTGGACTATCTGCACAATCCTAAAAAATACTCGGAGATCGGAGCGTCGATGCCTAAGGGTATCCTGCTGGTAGGTCCTCCGGGAACAGGTAAGACAATGCTGGCAAAGGCTGTTGCGGGTGAGTCGAACGTGCCGTTCTTCTCTATCTCCGGTTCCGAGTTCGTGGAAATGTTCGTAGGTATGGGTGCTTCAAAGGTCCGCGACCTGTTCAAACAGGCCAAGGAAAAAGCGCCGTGCATAGTTTTCATCGATGAGATCGACGCTATCGGAAAGAAGCGTGACGACCGTGTCGCAGGAAACGACGAGCGTGAACAGACGCTGAACCAGCTGCTCACAGAAATGGATGGATTCGAGGAAAACACCGGCGTAATAATCCTCTCAGCCACTAACAGACCTGAATCGCTGGACCCGGCGCTGACAAGACCGGGAAGATTCGACAGACGCGTGCCTGTAGAGCTTCCTGACCTGCTGGGAAGAGAAGCGATACTCAAGGTGCATGCAAGAAAGATCAAGACTGAACCCGATGTGGATTATCACACGATCGCGAGGATGGCTGCAGGCGCCTCAGGCGCCGAGCTTGCAAATATCATCAACGAAGCTGCGCTCCGCGCCGTGCGCGACGGCCGCAGCACCGTAAACCAGGCTGACCTCGAGGAGAGCATCGAGACCGTTATCGCGGGATATCAGAAGAAAAACGCTGTGCTTTCCGATCAGGAAAAGAAGGTCGTGGCATATCACGAGATCGGGCATGCTCTGGTGGCCGCGATGCAGACGCACACCGCTCCTGTCCAGAAGATCACCATCATACCAAGAACATCCGGTGCTCTGGGCTATACGCTGCAGGTGGAGCAGGATGACAAATATCTGATGAGCAAGCAGGAAATCGAAAACAAGATCGCTACTTTCACAGGCGGACGCGCTGCCGAAGAAGTGGCGTTCAATGAAATAACGACCGGTGCCGCAAACGATATCGAACAGGCGACCAAGCTGGCTCGTGCAATGATCGCAAGATACGGCATGAGTGAAGAATTTGACATGGTCGCAATGGAAGTCGTGAACAATCAGTATCTCGGTGGCGACGCTTCACTCGCATGCTCCGCTGACACTCAAAACGAGATCGACAAAAAGGTAGTGCAGCTCGTAAAGCAGCAGCATGAAAAGGCTAAGAAGATACTGCTCGAAAACCGCAGCAGTCTGGACAGGCTCGCACAGTTCCTGTATGAAAAGGAAACTATAACGGGTGAAGAATTCATGTCGATGCTGAACGAGGCCGGCAAGAACGGCAAGACCGACGAAACCGCTAAAACCGGCGAGACCGGCAAGGATGCATAAAACAACGAAAACCAGATTTTAATATAAGTAATTGCAAAGCAAAATACCGGCGGATATCCTTTACGGATACCCCCGGTATTTTGCTTTCTTGATTCGCCCCGGTATGCCGGATGGCATATGAATGGCCGCATGCGGCCGGCGCGGTACACTGCGACGCGCCATATCACCCGGCCGGCACGCGCGCTGCGCCTTTACATGATCTTGTATAACGATAATTACTTCTCCGCATCCTTCATAGCTTTGCGGAATGCCTCGTAAAGCTCCGGATATTTTCGCTTGATCGACATCGGTCTGTAATCGCCGTCTTCGGCCAGGTAGTGCTCGCTCTTTCCGTCATAGCAGAGAACCCCCGTCTCCGTATTGTAGACTTCATATCGCAGGCGGATCCTGACTCCCGTGAACTTTACGGGAAATACGCGTACTGCGAATTCATCGTCGTATCTAAGGAAAGACTTGAAGTTGCCGGTCGCGCTCACGACAGGGATGATGATCCCCATTTTTTCCATTTCGTTATAGTTTATGATATGGTCGCGGATCCAGTCCATCCGCGCGTCTTCGAGAAACCTCAGGTAATTCGAATGATGCACGACTCCCATCCTGTCGGTCTCATAATATCGTACTCTTCTTCTGTATTCCCACATTTCCTGCGTCATCTCCTTCTGGTCGTGGAATGCTTCTGCTGATTTGCCACACACGGTCAGGCGCCCGGCAACGCTGTCGTCTCCTGATATCGGCACCTGGATCGCAAATAGCCCGGCAAAATGCCAGCCACACCGGCAAATGCCTGAGTCCTTGCGATCGACTGCAGCAGCACTGTCTATTTTCTCTTGAGAAGTCCGTTCTTGAGGTCTTCTTCTGCTCTTTCTTTCATGATATAGTGGATCTTCTTGCCGGTCGCGGTATGCGGCAGCTCGTCCACGATAGCGAACCATCTCGGCTTCTTATATGTGGAAAGCATCGGATGATCGCTGCAGTACTGTGAAAGCTCGGCGATAGTCAGCGACGGATCCTTTGCAACTACATATGCTACGGCAGCCTGCCCGCGCACTTTGTCCGGCACGGCCGTCACGATGGAATCAGCGACCTTGTCAAACTCGTTGAGTATCTCCTCTATCTGCGTTGGATAGATATTCTCCGCAGAACTTACGATCATGTCGTCTTTTCTGCCATTCACGGTCACGTAAAGATTTTTGTCCCAGAAACCGAGGTCTGCGGTATACATCCAGCCTTTGTAGAATTTTTTCTTCTCTTCCTCAGGATTGTTGTAATAGCTGTATGTCGTCTTTCCAGGTGAACGAATGATGATCTCACCTACTGTCTCATTATCGGTCGGTACCAGTTCATCCGGTTCTGCTTTATGTCCATCATAAACTTTGACGATCCTCACTTCGTCATCGATGCAGCTGCCGCCAACAGTACCTGCGTATTGCGGCAGATCGTAAGGTCTGAGGAATGAGTTCCAGAAGGTTTCTGTCGTACCGTATCCGTTAAGGATGTTCGGTGTAAGGATCTCCAGGTATCTCTTGCATGCTGATTTTTCGAGCGGCGCTCCCATCGTGACGATACCTCTGAGTCTGGAAAGATCGAACGGTGTCTTTTCCTGTACGTGCGAGAGCATCTCAAGCGTTGCAGGGGAACCCGTGAGATACGTGATCCCGTACTTTTCCACATACTGCAGAGTCGTTCTCGGCGAAAAGATCCTCATCAGCACCAGTGTCGCACCAACGAAAAATGTCGGGCATGTACCGCCGGAATGGCTTCCGCCTCTGTGGAAGAGCGGCGTCATGTTCATGCAGACGTCGCGGTAGTTGAGCGGGTAGTGCATGATGGCGTCATGTGCCGACAGCACTTCGTTTATATCGTTGAGCGGAACGCTCTTAGGCAGCGATGACGTACCGCTGGTGCACATCCTCACTACTTCATCGTAAATATGAGGTGTGAAATCTTTCACCGGATCCTTCTCCGACTTGCCGCCCACATAATCGTCATATGCGATGTGCCCTTCAGGAACAGGTATATTGTCCGCATTGTCGGCCATCACCGCGCTTGCCGGCTTGTGCTCCGCCATGCCGATAGCTTCCGTCACCATTTCTGCCACTTCTGCTGCATAGATCACTACCTTTGGCTTGTTGTGGTTGATCAGCAGAGACAGTTCTCCTGACGAAAGTTTAAAGTTCGCAAGCGTAACGATCGCGCCGATTTTTCTGGGGCCGATATATGAAAAGCAGAATTCCGGGCAGTTGACGAGCACTGTCATTACGACATCGTCTTTTCCGACATCATCTACCTTCAGCGCATGCGCCAGCTTGTTCGCCTCTGCATTGAGTTCACTGTAAGTCCAGCTTCTGTCTGTGAGCGGATCGATGAGCGCCTGTTTGCCGCCATATCTGGCTACGTTTCTCATAAATCCGTTGAGCCATGTGTATTCGTGCTCAAAGGTTTCGATAAACATTTTATCATCGTATGTTCTTGTCATTTTAATACTCCTTTTTTATCGTGCATTTATGCCAAATAGAATTTATGACCTGCGATTTGCAATTTGTGTTTCCGGTTTGTGAGTTTTGTTCGTGATTTTGCTCCATTGCATGAGACGTAATCATATTTTGCATTGTTTGATATTATTTATGCATTTGTTAATCTATTTATGCATTATATAATAGCATTAGCTGTTTGTCAATGAGTATGTAGATAAATCAGGTGATAGTGTAGGTAAATCAAGCGATGGCAGTTGCCAAAAACACTATTCCAGATCATGATTTTTAGCATTTTTCCCCGAATATCACATTGAAAAGAAGCATCATTTACCAAGATCTCGATCCGGCCTGATTGTCTTTGGTAATTTTTCTTGTGATACGGGCGATTTCTTGACGTGATTTTACCAAAAATCGATTGTCGATCATTGATTCTTGGTATCTGCCTTCTTCAGGCAGGCTTTAAAACTGCTGTTTTTACCAAAATGCTATCTAAAGGAATCAAGTCTTGGTATTCGCGCCCAGCCTGTACAGAATAAAAAGATGCCCGGCGCAATGATATGCTGCCTCCTTGGTAACATATCATTGCGCCGGGCTCCATCATATCCTGGTATCTGCTACATGAGCTCTACCACGATCTTCTTCTTCTTTCCTTTTTCAACGAGCACCTTGCCGTCCGTGAAAGTATCAGCTGTGATCATCGTCTTCTTGTCCGTGACCTTTTCACCGTCGATCTTCAGACCGCCCTGCTCGATCGTCATGAAGCCTTCTCTGTTGCTCGGAACGAGTCCAAGTTCCTTGATGAAGTTCACGACTCCCATGCCTTCGCCTGCCAGCTTGTCAGCTGCGAACTGCACCGTCGGCATAGTCGACAGATCAGCCTTGCCGCTGAATGCCGCTCTTGCAGCCTCCTGTGCCTTTGTCGCCTCCGCTTCACCGTGAACGAGCTTGGTGACCTCGAACGCCAGCACTTCCTTAGCCTTGTTGATCTCCTTGTCCTGCAGCGAAGAAAGCCTCTTTACCTCATCCATAGGCAGGAACGTCAGCATCCTGAGGCATTTTTCCACATCGGCATCACCGACATTTCTCCAGTACTGATAGAATTCATACGGCGAAGTCTTGTCAGCATCGAGCCAGAGCGCGCCTTTCTGCGTCTTGCCCATCTTCTTGCCTTCTGAGTTCGTCAGCAGGGAGAAAGTCATGCCGTAAACTTCCTTGCCGAGCTTTTTCCTCGTGAGATCGACGCCGCCGATGATGTTCGACCACTGGTCGTTGCCGCCGAACTCGATCTTTACATCGAAGTCTCTCGCCATTACCATGAAGTCATAGCTCTGCATCAGCATGTAGTTGAGCTCAAACATAGTCAGACCGCCCTCGCGATCCATTCTCTGCTTGAAACATTCAGCTCTCAGCATCGTGTTCACATTGAAGCACGAACCGATCTCTCTGATGAATTCTATATAGTTCAGAGGCAGCAGCCATCTCGCATTGTTTACCGAGATCGCCTTGCCCGGTTCAGGCGTCTTGTTTTCGTGGCCCGGTGAAAAGACGCCGTTGTTTCCTTCGTATTTCCAGTCCTCATCAAAATCGAGGAACCTGTCAAACAGCTTTTTGAAAGCCGCGCAGTTGTTCTCGATCGTTTCCGGCGTCATCATCTGACGCATGTCAGTCCTTCCGGACGGATCTCCGACAAAGCCCGTGCCGCCGCCGAGCAGCACTACCGGCGTATGTCCGTATTTCTGCATGTACATCATGATGATGACCTGCATGAAGTGACCTACATGAAGGCAGTCCGCAGTCGGATCGAAGCCTATATAAAACTTCACTTTCTCGTTCTGCAGAAGTTCACGGACCTTTTCCTCGTCCGTCGACTGCTCAATGAATCCTCTCTCCTTGAGAACATCATAAACATTATCATGTTCGCTTACACTGTCAGGTATAAAATCGTATTTCATCTTTCTGTTTTTCCTCCAACTTGCTCGTTTTATCTCGCCTCTATCGTTCGTTCCTTCCCCGGCTGACACGGCTGACATCACGAGGGCGGTTCACGAACAAGGCAGGATCCGTCTTGCGCTTCATTATTTTGTACCGTAAAGTCTGTCGCCTGCATCGCCAAGGCCCGGCAGGATGTATGCATGATCGTTGAGACATTCATCCTTTGCAGCGATGAAAATATCTACATCCGGATGCGCTTTCCGGAGCACTTCGATACCTTCAGGCGCTGCGATAAGGCACATGAAGATTATCTTTTTGCCGCCTCTTGCCTTTATGAAATCGATAGCCGCAGATGCGCTGCCGCCTGTAGCGAGCATCGGATCGACAACGAAGATCTCTCTCTTTTCTATATCGTTAGGCAGTTTGCAGTAGTATTCAACGGGCTCATGAGTCTCAGGATCCCTGTAAAGACCCACATGTCCCACCTTTGCATTAGGAACGAGCGCCAGCATGCCGTCTACCATGCCGAGCCCTGCTCTCAGGATAGGCACGATCGCGATGTCCTCGCCCTTGAGCATCTTCACTGTAGTCTCCTGCATCGGAGTCTTGATCCTGACTTCTTCGAGCGGAAGCTTTCTCGTCGCTTCGTATCCCATGAGAGTCGAGATCTCCCTGACGAGCTCTCTGAAATCCTTGACGCTTGTCTCTTCTTTTCTCAGTAGCGCTGTCTTGTGCTGAATTAACGGATGATCGAATACATATACATTGCCCATATATTCTACCTGCCTTTCGTTTTCATATATCTTGATAATTCCCGATTTCTGTCTTTTTTTGTTTTATGTAAAGCTGCCGCACACGTGCTATGTGCATTTTTTCATGTAAAGCCTCCGGCCTGCATGTCTTCAGGATCTCAGGTGCAAATCCCCGGGCTGCCGCACACCGCCCGCATCCAGGCGGGCTGCCGCTTTACATATCGTTGAGCATATTGACTCTGCGCTGATGTCTGCCGCCCTCGAACTCTGTGTCGATCCATGCTTTAGTGATCCTCAGAGCCTTGTCGACGCCTGTCGTCCTGCCGCCAAGCGCGAGTATGTTCGAATCATTGTGTCTTCTTGACATTTCCGCCATATAAGTATCTGTGCAAAGCGCACATCTTATGCCTTTTACCTTGTTTGCAGCAATGGATATCCCTATGCCTGTACCGCAGCATACGATGCCCCTGTCCACCTTGCCTGATGCCACGGCATCTCCGCAGGCCTTTCCGAAAGCAGGGTAGTCCACAGATTCTTCCGAATATGTTCCGAGATCTACGGTCTCGATGTCTCTGGACTCCAGGTACTTCTTGATGTTTTCCTTCAGTTCGTATCCGCCATGGTCGCTGGCAATGGCAATCTTCATAATTTCAACCTCTTCTGACCTTTCTCCGCTCGCGCGGCACTAAACTCTCGCAATATTATAACCCGCTGATTTCAGCATTCTGTTCATCACCGCGAATCCCACACCGTCTTTGTCACTCAGTGCTCCTGCCAGGATAAGATCGACGCCTTCACTGTCCAGATCACGCAGTCTGGAAAAGAAGTCATGCGCTGCCTCTATAAATGCCTGTTCCTCGAACAATATCACCCCAACTTTGAGTCCGAGGCGTTCATTGAGTGCCTTGAGGCGTTCTATCTCGCTCTTTACTTTCTCACGTCTGCCCTCGATTACGGTCATCTGGGCTTTCGGCGCATAATGTTTATATTTCATCCCCGGTGATCTGGGTTTATAATCTCCCTGCGCGCTGCCGTCTGCCGGGTCCAGTGTACCCAGGCCAAGCTCTGCGCCTTTGAAAAGTGCTTCATCGTATTTTACCGGTTTGCCGATAGCCGCCTCTATGTTTTCGGCGGTGACTATCCCCGGCCTGAGTATCGTCGGCACTTCACCTGTCATGTCCACGACTGTGGATTCGATCCCTACGCGGCAGTCTGCTCCTGAGATTATCGCGTCGATCCTGCCGTCCATATCTGCGATCACGTCACATGCTCTCGTCGGGCTCGGGCTGCCTGAAAGGTTCGCGCTCGGCGCCGCTATCGGACATCCTGAAAGGTTTATCAGCCTGAGCGCCGCCTCGCTGTCCGGCATCCTGACTGCGACTGTGTCGAGGCCGCCTGTCGTCCTGTCCGGCACGCCTTCTTTCTTTTTGAGCACCATCGTGAGCGGTCCCGGCCAGAAATTGTCGATCAGCGCCACGATATCAGCGCTCAGCATCGGCGTCAGCTGACCGATGTCGCTGGCTCTCGATATGTGGACGATCATCGGGTTATCGCTCGGCCTGCCCTTTGCCTCATATACTCTCGCAACAGCATCGGCATCAAGCGCATTGGCTCCGAGGCCGTACACTGTCTCTGTCGGAAATGCGACGAGTCCGCCGCTGCTGATTATCCCGGCCGCGATTCTTATATCTTTTTCATCTGTAGTCAGTATTTTTGTTTGCATTGTTGCTTCCTCAGAAATTCTTCATTTTTTCGGCCTGATCGCTTGTGATGAGGCCGTCTATTATTTCGTCGAGGTCTCCGTCGAGGAAGTTGTCGAGCTTGTAGAGTGTCACGCCTATCCTGTGGTCTGAAACTCTTCCCTGCGGGAAGTTGTATGTCCTGATCCGCTCACTTCTGTCTCCGGAGCCTACCATGCTCTTTCTCTGGTCTGCGATTTCTTTGTTCTGCTCCTGCATCTTCAGGTCGTAAAGTCTTGCCTTGAGTACCTTGAATGCTTTTTCCTTATTCTTGATCTGCGACTTTTCATCCTGACATGTCACCACGAGTCCTGTCGGCTCATGTGTAAGTCTTACTGCCGAGTCCGTCGTATTTACGCACTGGCCGCCATTTCCGGAAGCTCTGTAGACATCGACACGGACATCGTTCGGATTGAGATCGACTTCCACATCGTCTACTTCCGGCAGCACTGCGACCGTGGCAGCCGATGTATGGATCCTGCCGCTCGACTCGGTCTCCGGCACTCGCTGTACTCTGTGCGCTCCGCTCTCATACTTGAGTCTGGAATATGCGCCCTTTCCCTTGATGAGAAGGACCGCTTCCTTGATGCCGCCGAGCCCCGTATCATTGAGTTCGATCAGCTCCGTCTTCCAGCGGTTACGCTCTGCATATCTGGTATACATCCTCAGAAGATCCGCACCGAACAGCGCCGCTTCCTCTCCGCCTGTTCCTGCTCTGATCTCGAGAATAACATTCTTTTCATCGTTAGGATCCTTCGGAAGAAGCAATACCTTGAGTTCATCCTCCTGCTGCTCGATCAGCTCTTCGAGCTCGGAGATCTCCATCTTCGCGAGTTCACGCATCTCCTCATCGCCCTCTTCAAGGATCTCCTTGGCGTCAGCCAGATCAGCCTTCGCCTTCTTGTATTCCTTGTATTTCTTTACGATAGGCTCCATCTCGCCCATTTCCTTGACGTGCTTCTGCCATACCGGCTGGTTGCTGATCACTTCAGGGTCAGAAACTTTCTGAGCCAGCTCATCGTATTTTTCTGTTATAAAATCTAATTTATCAAACATATTCAACTCCTGAATTTTATGGATTCTGCAGGCTGCGGTATCATTTCCCGGCTCCTGCGTTTTTTATGTGAAAACATACTTTTCTAACTTTATATTATATCAGAAGTCACGTGTAAAAAAAACAGCGAATTACTATTTGATCACAGTTGTCCGTCAGTCCGGCAGCTGTCTGCAGATTCGGGATACAGATCAGCTGCAGATCCTGGATGCAAATTATGCTTGCACACACGCATCAAACGGAGTATACTGAGTAACTGAACAACTGGATCAGACAGTTCGAAACCATCCTGTCTTTAAACAAAACTATGGATATCCGGCAAGAATGCGGTTCTTGCTGTGTTTTTGGGTGGTGCTTCGAACGAGCACCTTTTTTAATGCAAAGATCTGCGCCGCTGCAGAAAGGACAACTTTACATGAAAATGCAGAGATACGACACGATAGATAATAAGAATCCCAGAGAAATAGTGCTCCTGAGGGGGAGCGGCTGCAAATGGCGCCGCTGCAGGTTTTGCGACTACCATCTGGATTTCTCGCACGATGAAAAGGCAAACTTTGAGATCAACCGGAAAGCGCTGAGTCGCGTCACCGGCAGATACGGGGTGCTGGAAGTTATCAATTCCGGTAGCTTCTGCGATCTCGACGACGATACGACCGACGAGATCATACGGACATGCATTGCCGGGAAAATCGCACAGATCCATATAGAATGCCACTGGCGAGACCGGCTCACACTCCCTGCGATCAAAGAAAGATTCGCTGCTGCCGGCATACGGACCAAGGTAAAGATCGGGGTCGAGACATTTGATACCAGCTTTCGCGACGATGTACTCAAAAAAGGAATGGAACACGTATCACCTGCTGAGATCGCAGAATATGCCGATGAAGTCTGCCTGCTGTTCGGACTTGCCGGACAGACCGAGCTTTCCATGAAAAACGATATCGAGACCGGACTGGCGCTTTTCGAACGCGTGTGCATAAATCTCATGACAGAAAACAGCACATCTGTAAAACCGGACGAGAAGGTGCTCGAGATATTCATGTGCCGGCTGTTTCCGATCTATGAAAAAAATACTCGCATCGATATACTGCTGGAAAACACTGACTTCGGCGTCGGACAACATTTTCAGAACACAAATGGAGCTTCCTGTATAATAAAAAACGTGGATGTTGAAAATTGAAAATACCTCAGAGTACAATAAGACTACTGAC
>CAKQIZ010000064.1 GCA_934247125.1 uncultured Clostridia bacterium | reverse complement strand
AATACGAAGAAAAGCTGTATGCATGTGAATATCATTGCGCGGAGTATTACGCTTGAAGCCTGCCATATGAGCATGTGAACGCTCCTTTCGTTTGCTGGTTTAGTTTCGGGTTTGGGTTTTGGTTTCGATTACGGTTTTGGTTATGGTTTCGGGTTTGTGTTTGCGGGGTTTATTCCGGTCTTGCTTTGCCGCTGTCCTGCCCGGGCGCCGGCCGATGACGCCCGGCGCTGACTTAGCGTATCGCCGGCCTGCTGTGCTGGCGGATCAGTGGCCCGGGTGGCCCGGGTGGTCCGGGGCGAGGCGTCGGGATCGGTCCTCTGCAAAGCATATGACGGCAGCACCCTGTTCATAATATATAAATTATAGCATCTCGACGGGATATGCGGAACTACAGAAAAGCTGAAAGCACGTAACTGATCAGTGATGATGGGTGGCCGAGTACGTGCTCAGAACCGGGCAGCTATACGGCAGCTCCGTTTTACGGAGCATTGGCAGAATTGTATGGTCGGCACACAAGCACAGGGCTGCAGTTTGTGTAGAAATCAGGTGTTTTGATAATATCTGCACAATGGAGTCTCTGTCTGTATCGATATTCGTGAAGAGCAAAAATTAATACACAAGGAATCCCGGATTTTTACCAAAAACAAGCCGATTTCATATGATTTGGGTGTGTTTTTATCATTTTAGCGGTTTTCCTTGTGTAGATGTTTCCTGCCTTCACATCATCCTGCACAACTCAAACACTGATTGTGTAGGATTTTTCTCAACGTCGAAAAAATACACAGGAAGCCACGCGATTAAAAATGGTAAAAACCTTTACAGAGAAACTCTTCATAAAAAGAAGGCGGCTTCCCGGTATTTGAGGTCGAACCGGGCTTTCAGGCGCCCTGCCGTATCGCTACGACAAGTGCATATCCATCCCTGTCTTTTCTCCAGACAGCGTCTCCGCCGTGACTCTGTGCGATGAGTTTTATCAGGCGGAACATCGTGCCGTGTCTGAGAAGCGGCAGGCGGAGCGGTTTCGGGCGATGGCTGGTGGCTGCTGCTGCAGCGGCGGCAGGGGAAACTGCGAGGTTCGAAGTGTCTTTCAGGCCGGTGTCGATTCTGAGTGATATTTCTGTGCTGCCGTCGCCTGTCTCTGTCGTTATGCAAAGCGCACTCGCGGGGATCCTGTGTTTCTGCATAACGGTCGTTACATAATGATGGATCTCGTATTTTTCGCGGCTGGAAAGTGTGTCTGTGTCGATCTGGCTCCATGCTGTCTGCGCAGCTATCTGATGGTCGATATTGCTGCATGCGTCGAGCAGGCTCCGGCGGTAGGCGTCACGGGAGTCGTTTGAGTCGCCCGGTATGACCGGCGTACTGTAACCGCAGAATGCATCGCCTGGAACACCGGTCGCGAAGCGACCTGGATCGTCCGGGGCGCAGAGCGCGCCGGCACCGCATAACGCACGGCGCGAAGCTTCAGCGCAGCGCCTTGGATCGCCCGGCGGCGTGCAGCCGCCGGGCTCCTCCGGCATACCAGCCACATCTGACGTGCTCATGAGAGGCTGCCGGTCCGGACCTGCGGCACTTTCCCCCATACTCATAAAAGAAAGCGCGGCGAGATGGTTGGACAGATCGTGGCGCATGCTGCGGATGCTGCTGTGGAGCGAGGAGACATTGTTGTAGTAGTCGAGCAGCATGGCGTTTTCGAGGTCGATTATGCGGGTCGTCTGCTGGCGGAGAACTGTCGCAGTCAGCATCAGCACTATTATGAAAATGAGCAGCATCATCAGAATGAGTGCGATATTCGAGGTGGCGATGCCGTTGTCGCCCCGGCCGGTCGCATATGTGACATGCACGTACAGGTCGGTTTTGAGCAGGATCACGCTTTTAATGACGCTGGTCACGAATGAGGTCAGGAGGAACAGCAGACATGCGATGTCGGGGATCCTGCGCAGAGCGGGGATCAGATATCTGTTGAAAAGCCTGCAGGCCAGTATGACAGTCAGGAGCAGGACAGCCCATGCGATAGTATTCGCAGCGGTTTTCGGCAGTGGTGAGGCATAGCCGCCTGGTATGCTCGGATCGTTCAGCAGACCGTAATGTCTCAGGAGGAGATCGTGTATGATGTGGTGAGGCATGAACGGTATTGTCGTCAGCAGGTCGCAGTACAGGAAGATCACGATAAAATTGCGCGGTAAATACCCTTCGGCACATGTGGCGATCACGGCCAGTATTATAAATGTTTTGAACATGTACACCATGTAATCTGCCAGCTGCAGCGATAATGAGCTGTTATAAGACGGCAGCATCATCAGGGCTGTGCAGATGCTGTCGAAAACCAGCGAAGTCACGGCTATCAGTATGAATGCGGTTTTTCTGTGGTTTGTGATGCCTATGCATCTGAAACATATGTACAGGAAAACGCATGCGCTGATGATCATGGTCATGATGTTGAGTGCGATCGTGGGTGCTGTTAGGTGCATGGCGTTTATGCAGGACATGTGCAAGTCTCCTTTTCTGTGCGAGGTACGGGTCTCCTTTGTGTGGGGGGCGCGGGTCTTCTGCGAAGTGCGGGTCTTCTGCAGAGCGCGGGGCTACCCCAGATATCTGAGGAATGCTTCTTTTGCTTCGTTATAATATGTCTTGCTGACCGGGATCTCGATCTCGGATACGGGATCTGCTCCTGCCTCGACGCGGCCTGCGGCGGTGAAGCCGGGAGAGATGATGAATTTCCGGCCTCGCATCTCGGAAACATATCTGAAGTTCACGACAAAGCTGGTGTGGCACTGGAAGAAAAAGCTGTTCAGCTTATCCGAGAAATCCGAGAATTTGCCGTAAGCCTTGTAGCTCTCGCCGTCAGAAGTGTGAAACAGGATCAGGCGGCGGTTTTTTTCAAGATACATGATCCCTGACTGAGGGATACGCGTGATCCCCTGTTTGCTGATTATGGAAATGAATTCGCTGCGTGTCTCTGCCAGGTGGCTGCGGGCAGTTTCGAGCGCAGTCAGCAGACGTGCCGAGTCTACCGGCTTTCGGAGAAAAAACACGTGATCCACATCGTATACCTGGAGATAGTAGTCATCGTAGCCCGAAACGAATATTATCTGCATGTCAGGGCAGCTTCGCAGCAGTCTGCCGGACAGCTCGATGCCGGACTCGCTCCCGAGCTCGATGTCCATGAAAACAAGGTCGTAGCGGGTCGTTTCCGCTGCAAAGGCAAACTTGTCCGGATCGGTGAAGATATCGATCCCGTCTATACCGGCTGAGGGGAGATGAAGTATTTTCTGCTGTAAATCTCTAGCAGTGTTGGCATCGTCATCGCAGATGGCAATATGCATGGTTTTCAGACCTCCAGTCATATATATCGGTAAATTTGCTTAAAAGTTTATTTTGTTTATTAGAAAATATTATGGCACAGTTCAGGGAAAAAGGCTATAGGGGGAATGTAAAAAGTCAGGCTGATGTTAAGCCGGGGAATTATGTCTGCGGTGTTTGCGGATTCATATCTGGCCGGTGAGGGGCGTATCGTGATATGCAAATAACGTAAACTGCTGCTTCACGTTTTGCCCGTAATTTATTCGAAAACCGTATTGACCTGTCCCTCGCGCCATAGTTTATAATGAGGCAAAATCAAATTTTTCGAAAATTCACGAAACGGTGCGCTGCATGCTAAGCGCACAAGATCAGTACAAGTGGTGCAGGTGAAATGGCAGAGGCACAGTATATAGTATATGCGCCGCAGAAGCACGTCAGTGTGCAAACCGCATGGGACACAGAAAACGTGATCAAAATGTAATCTAAAAAGTTCAAGGGAGGTTCAAATGAAAGCAGACAGGATCTTTGTAAACGGATATATCTATACCGTAAATGACAGGAGTGAATGGGTCGAAGCAGTCGCGATAAAAGGCGACAGGATAATATACGCAGGCGACGAGGAGGGCGCGCGCTCTTTATGCGGTGAAAACACGGAAGTCACGGATCTGGCAGGAAAGATGATGCTGCCGGGATTTATAGATGGTCACTGCCACCCGGTGCTGGCGGCGCATTATCTCTGCGGAGTGTATCTGCAGATCGAATGGGGCGTAGAAGAATGTCTGGCTGAGATCGAAAAATACGTGAAGGCGAATCCGGACAACGAGACTTATTTCGGCATCGGTTATGCTGAATGGATCTTTGACGAGACCGGCCCGAAAAAGGAAATGCTGGACGCGATCTGCGCAGACAGGCCGATGATGATCCTCGGCAGCAGCGCCCATGAAGCATGGGTCAACTCTAAAGCACTCGAGCTTGCAGGAATAACGAAAGACACACCGGATCCGATACCGGGATTCCATTATTTCCACAGAGACGCTGAAGGCGAACCGACAGGACACCTGCTGGAAATGGGCACGCAAAACATGATAATGGAAAAGATAAATTTCTTTGATCGCGATACGATAGAGCATGTGATGCAGGAAGCGTCGGATGGATACGCTGCGATGGGCGTGACTTCCACATGCGATATGGGGATGCAGGAATTCGGCCTGAAAGTGTACTATGAAACACTCCCTGAAATGATAGACAGCGGCATCTACAAACAGAGATTCTTCGGCTGCGGACAGATGGTAGCTGAAAAAGGCGATGAAGACGTCGTTCTGCCGCGCCTGATAGAATACAGCCGGAAGTACGATTCAGATAAATACAATATACATTTCTTAAAGATAATAAACGATGGGACTCTTGAGACGAGATCAGCAGCGCTCAGCGATCCGTACGATGAAGACGGATCGATGGTACAGCCGTTATTTACGCGAGAAAAGATCGCGGAGGTCGGTCTGAAAGCGGCAGCGGCAGGTCTTGACATCAACGTTCACGGTATCGGCGACGAGGCGATAAGCGGCACGCTCGCGATGGCGAAAGCAATACGTGAAGCGGGTTATGACGACTGCCGCATCACGAACTCTCACTGCGATTATGTAAAGGACGAGGAGCTGGAGCTGTTCGGCAGATATGATGTGATCGCCAACACCACATGCGTATGGCATTACGGCAACCCCGACATGGAGGCGGTGATCGGAGACAGACAGAACCGCACTTTCAGGATCAGGACGATGATAAACGGCGGATGCCGCATGGGACAGGGATCGGACTTCCCAGTAGATGAATTCGGCAGGGAACCGCTAAAGGGCATCGAGATGGGCTGCACCAGGCAGCTGTTCGACCATCCGGAGCTGCCGGTCCTGAAACCGTATGAGGAGAAGCTTTCGGTCGATGACGGCATACGAAGCTATACGATAAACAACGCATATCAGATGCACATGGACGACAGGCTCGGGTCGATCGAGGCCGGCAAGTACGCCGATCTGGTGATACTTGAGAAAAATCTGTTTGACGTTCCGCTCGATGAGATTCATAATGTAAAGGTATGTGAAACGATAATGGACGGAAAAACGACGTACTGCAATTATTAGAGCCGGCGGCGGTCGCGGCGGTGTGTACACAGCGGCAGCGCTGCCGGCATCAGCGGCGGTCGTGCCTGCGTGCATGCGGAGCCCGGCCGGTCAGATCCGGGCGAGTGATCGTGTAAAGGCATGCAGTCGTGAAAAGGAAGGCGGAAATGAACGGAGAACTGGAAAAGATACTCGAAGGATACAGAGATGAGATGGTGGAAAAGCTGCAGGAATTCATCAGGATAGAGTCTGTAGCGATGAGCAAAGGCGCGGAGTGCACGCAGGAAACGCCTTTCGGGCGAGGCTCGGCAGCGGCTCTGGATTTCATGATGGAGCTCGGCCGGAAAAAGGGATTTACGGCCAGAAATTATGACAACATGGTCTGTGAGCTGGATTTCGGTGAGCGAAAGGACGAGGCTGTGGGCACGATAGGACATGCGGACGTCGTGCCGGCAGCGGGGATCTGGGAGTATCCGCCTTTTGGAGGAGAGATCCACGACGGCAGGGTATACGGACGCGGAGCCATGGATGACAAAGGGCCGACGCTGGCAGCGTTTTACGCGGTCCTCGCTATAAAGGAAAGCGGGCTGCCTCTTTCAAAAAACATCACGCAGATCATCGGAGGGCATGAAGAGGGGGGATACTTTCCGTGCCTGAGGCATTATATAGAAAACGCGGAGCGCATACCGGCGCACGGCATCGTGCCGGATTCGTACTTCCCGATATGCTTTTCGGAGAAGCATTTTGCCGGACTGCAGTTCACTGCGGGAGAAAGGCGGCAGGTCATTCCGGTATCGGAAAGCGCAGGAGCCCGGGAAGCCGAAGCCGTTTCAGGCGGCGCAGGTATCGCCGGTGTTTTGGGCATCACAGGCACCGCCGGGGTTTCAGGAACTGCAGGCACCCATGTTCACGCAGGTATCGCCGGTGCGGCTGGCAAAGCAGGCACTGCCGGGCGAAAACTCATACTAAAAAGCATCGCCGGAGGGGATGCGCTCAACATAGTGCCGCCGTGGGCAGAAGCAGTGTTCTGTGACGAAAACGGAAACGTGGTGAGAACTGTCAGGGAAAGCGGCGTGGCGGCACACGCATCGATGCCGGAGCAGGGCGAGAATGCTATCGCAAAGCTGCTCAGGAGGCTGGCTCAGATGGAGTTCGAGCCGGCGGACATCTGTGAAGCGGTAAAAGAGCTGCCGAAGCTGATGTGTCGTGACACCAACGGCCGCGGCATAGGCATCGCAGTGAGCGATGTCACGGGAGAGACGACGAACAATGTTGCACTGATAAAGTACAGCGACGGCAGGCTCTCCATAATATCGAACGTCAGACTGCCGCTTTCGCTCAGCCGCAGAGAGATGGAAAAGCGCATCGCGCGTGTTCTCGAGGGCAGTATGTGGAGCTGCAGGACTACTGGTTTTCTGGAGGGATTTTATATAAATCCGGAGGATGAGCCGGCGAAAACGCTCATCGATGTCTACCGCGAAGAGTCAGGGGATACGAAGTCGCAGCCATTTGCCAACGGCTGCGGATCGTATGCGCGGCTGCTTCCGGGATTCATCCCGTTCGGCATGGCACAGCAGAGCGGATCGCTCCCGTTCCACGTAGAGAACGAATACATAGAGATCGAAGAATTTTTGGAGACCGCGAAAATATACGCGGAAGCGCTGTACAGGATGGCGAAGTAAGTCCGCAGCTACCGGTCTTTCGATCAATGAACTGGAAAAAATACAGCAGGACGGTCAGTGAAGCTGACGTCCTGCTGCGTTGTGTGCTTTGCGCTTGGCTGGCTGCCGGATCGCAGGCGGGCCGGTCCGGGCACCTGTCGGCGACAGACAGGTCAAATCAAACAGCGTCGCGCGATGCGATATAGACTATATTCGTGCGGGTATCGCCGGGAACGTGATATTCGAAGAATCGGCCAGGGTCGTAGCCCTCGCTGATTTTTTTTGACTTTTTCATCAGGAAGCCGTTGCTTTTGAGTGCATCATCCAGAAATTCCAGTGTAAAAACATCAGGTGCCGCATCGGGATACAGCTCATGGATCCGGTGCAGCGACATGGAGCCCTTGTCGTAATACTCCGTCGCGCCCGCGATGATCGCTTTCTCCGCCATATAAGGGGAGATCATGTCAAAGTAATGCGTCTTTTCAAAAAATCCCAGGTTACAGGAACCCATATAATCTATGATGGTATCGATACAGCCGGTTTTCAGCGGCAGCTTGCCGTCCTGGTTGATGATATAAGCGATCTTCAGATCCGGTGCGGCATTCGCGATATGCTGCCGCATTGTCTGGATCGTCCTTTCGCTGGGTGATGTGACGATAAAAATACTGTTGTAAGCAAGGTTGTCGTGGCAGTGGCTGTAGAGGTACTGCATCGACATTTCAGGGAAAAGTATCACCTTGCTGTTCAGATCGGTGTTTTCAAGCTCCTTGTGGATCCAGAGACTGCTCCTGTGCAGGTTTGTCATGTATTCGTTGCTGTGCTCGTCCATCGCCATCAGGAGCAGACCGTCTTCGTTGATCGAGACATTCTCCTCGCCAAAATAGCTGTACAGGAATTTATCGTCGTTGTCCAGATCTTTAAGCATATCCGTAAAGATTATGCCGTTGCGCAGACCGGCCTGGTATCCGCAGCTGCATGTGAGTTTTCCCTCGGTTATCGAATCGCCGGTAATCTCGACGCCGGACAGGTGAAGCCGGCTCTGGCAGTGAGGGCAGCGCAGCAGATCGACGGCAGACAGCGGGAATCCCGGGAGCTGGCTGAAAGCGCTCTTGTCATCACTGCCTGCATTTTTCCCTGCCGCATAAATGCTGCTGGCTTCGATCTCTTTGATCTTTTTGTTGATGAGGCGTATGTAGGTGTTGATCCGGTGCCGCTCGGCATAAAGATCAGCTTTCTTGCCATGCAGGTATTCCAGCAGTTTTTCGTAAAGCAGGTAGTCATCTTTGTTGTAAAAGCGGAAAATACTCAGGTACTTGTTCAGCTCGCTGAGCTTGAAGCCGGCGTTTTTCATCGTGATGATGATCTCCATCTCGCGGCAGTCGTCGTCTTCGAAGCAGTACTGGAATCCATCCTTTTCAGGTACGAGAAGTCCCAGGTTTATGTAATGTCTCACGGTGGAGACCGATGTATCGAATTTTTTTGCGAATTCCCCTATTTTCATATGCCGCCCCTTTCCTGACGTTCTGGTGACTTTCTTATCTGTTGAAAATTCAAATGTATTATAACACGAAACATAAAGTAGCAGTTTATGTTTTGATGTAAAAAATGAAAAAACTGTGTTGACTTCAACTTAAGAGCACGTATTATAATTCAACAAGAGTTGCAGTTTTTATAAAATTTGCACAATTCAAAAAGCGCGGATGGCAGCCTGCAGATCACGCCGGGTATCGCGCAGTCTTTACAATATAAAGGAGGAGAAACGATGAGTGCTGACAAGCTTTATGTAAATGGAGATATCTATACTGTGGACAAGGATCGGGAATGGGTCGAAGCTGTTGCAGTAGAAGGGAAGAAAATCGTTTTCGCAGGCGATAGAGCCGATGCCGAAAAGTATTGCGGCGACAGTACCGAGATATGCGATCTTGACGGGAAGATGATGCTGCCGGGATTCATAGACGGACACTGCCATCCTGTGCTGGCGGCGCATGTACTGTCAGGGATAGTGTTCGATATAGAGTGGACGCTCGAGGAATGTCTGGTTGAAATCAGGAGATACGTGGACGAGCATCCCGACAATAAGACATATTTCGGACTCGGATATGCTGAATGGATGTTTGACGAGCATGGTCCGAGGAAAGAACTGCTGGATGACATCTGCAGCGACAAGCCGATGTTCATGATGGGAAGCGGCGGACACGAAGGATGGGGCAACAGCTGCTGCTTCAGAGAAGCCGGGATAACAAAGGACACACCGGATCCGCTGCCGGGACTTCACTATTTCTCCAGAGATGAAGAAGGCGAACCTGCGGGACATATAGTGGAAGGCAGGAGTGAAGCGCTCATACTGTCAAAGATAAACTTTTTCCATGAGGAGACGGTCACGAACCTGATGCTGGAAAATTCTGCGGAATATGCGGCGATGGGCGTTACGGGCACGGCTGACATGGGGATGTACAGTTACCTTGAAGAGCAGTATTACGCTGCGATAGATAAAGTCAGAGCAAGCGGGAAATATCTGCAGCGGTTCGTGGGATGCACGTGCCATGTGGAAGATCCGGCAGCTGTCGACGGCAGGATAGCGGCGCTGCTGAAAGCACGCGAAAAGTACGATGACGATCTGTTCCGCATGAATTTCCTCAAGATCATAAATGACGGGACTATGGAAAGCCGCACTGCTGCTATCAGCGAGCCGTATCCTGAGGACGGCTCTGTGGTGGAGCCGCTGATGGATGAGGAGATCGCCGCAGAGACAGGGTTAAAGGCAGCGAAGGCCGGGCTTGATATCAATATGCATGCCATAGGCGATGTTGCCGTGAAGTCCGTGGTCGCGATGGCAAAGGCTGTGCGTGAGGCGGGATACGATGACTGCCGCATCACATGCTCGCACTCACAGTATATAGCGCCTGACGATATACCGCTGTTCGGCAGATATGATATCATCGCGAATGCCACCGGAGTGTGGTTTTACGGAAACCCGCTGATGGACAAGGTGCTCGGACACATCAACAACGAGACTTTCCGAATGAGGAGCCTGATCGACGGCGGTGCTAAAATGGCGCTCGGCAGCGATTTCCCTGTCGACGAATACGGCAGAGAACCGCTGAAGAGCATAGAGATGTGTGCGACCAGAAAGATGTACGGGCAGCATGATGCACCGGTGCTCGAGCCAACCGACGAAGTGACGACAGTAAAAGAAGCCATTGAGGGCTTTACGATAAATAACGCATATCAGATGCATATGGATGATGTGACCGGATCTATCGAAGCAGGCAAGTACGCCGACTTTGTGATCCTGGAGGAGAACATATTTGAGATCCCCCTGGAGAGGATCCATGAGGTCAAGGTCTGCGAGACTGTCATGGACGGAAAAACGACGTACAGGGTGTGACGTTCCGGCAAGACGTGATGTTGCGGCAGGAAAAGCGCTGTGTTTCGGGACGGCACAACAGGTTGAAACGACGTTGATATCCGGAAATACACAGGAATAGTCCACGGTGGACTATTGAATATAGCCCTGCACAGGTGTAGATTTAATCCGTCATATTTTATTAAGAACACAAACCGCAAGGGGTGTGCATAAAAAGGTCGCCTTTCAGTTGTTTAGGGCGACCGGGAATCATTTACTATTTATTACTGGAAAGGAGACTGACTATGTCAAAAGCAAACTATGCGGGCGGCCAGATACTGGCAGATGCGACGCCCGGCTTGAAGAAAAAGAATTTCACGCTGCCGGCGATGATCTTTTTCCTTTACTGCGCATGCGCAGGAGGCGCATTTGGAGTAGAGTCGATGATCTCTTCATCGGGTCCGGGACTCACTCTTATTTTACTCGTACTTATCCCTATCCTCTGGGC
>CAKQIZ010000063.1 GCA_934247125.1 uncultured Clostridia bacterium | reverse complement strand
ATAATCGTTCATCCCGACTTTATCAGCCTCTGCCTTATCATCTGCGAATACATTCGCTGTCATCGCGATCACCGGTATATCACGATCCGTCCTGTTGAGTCCGCGTATCATCATAGTCGCCTGGTATCCGTTCAGCACAGGCATTTCGATATCCATCAGTACAGCCTTGTAAAATCCTTCTTCCGAATCCATGAACATGTCCACCGCTGTTTCCCCGTTGTCGGCGATACGCGTTTCGTAACCGAGCTCTTCCAGATATGTAACGAGTATCTCGCGGTTGTCCAGCCGGTCTTCTGCCACAAGAACGATTTTCTTTTCCCTGAGCTTCATCCTTGCCCGCTGCCTGAATTCCTCTATGTTATCTATCTTCTTGCTGCCTTCTGCAGTCTTGAACTCAAGCTCGACCGTCACACATGTACCGGCTCCCTCCATACTGCTTACATGTATCGCTCCGCCAAGCGCATCCGTGATCTTTTTCACTATCGACATACCCAGACCGGACCCGAGGATGCCTTTCACCGCCACCTCTTCTCCTCTGACAAACGGCTCAAAAACATGCTCCAGCAGTTCGGGCGACATCCCTATGCCATTGTCTCTGCACAGGAACTCATACGTTACCGCATCGGATTTCGGATTCTCCTTTTCGCATACCCTGACCTCGACAAAGCCTCCGCGCGGAGTATACTTTATCGCATTGGTGCCCAGATTTATCATGATCTGTATGACACGGCTGTAATCTCCAATTATACAGCGGTTCATCACCTCCTTGTCAGATGCCCTGAAAACTATGCTCTTTTCAACTGCCATAGGCTCCAGCATATCGTTCAGTTCCTCTATGAGATCACCTATATCGAACTGCTTTTCGTGAAGTGTCAGTTTTCCCTGCTCTATCCTGTTTATGTCCAGGACCTTGTTGACCATCTCAGTGATGAGATCTCCCGCCACACTTATTTTATAAAGGCACTCCGCGACTTTTTCCCTGTCGTCTATATGATGCCTTGCGATATCGCACATTCCTACTATCACATTCAAAGGAGTCCTTATTTCATGTGACATATTCGAAAGAAATTCGGTCTTTGCCATATTCGCTCTTTCTGCTTCATTCTTCATATGTATCCCCAAATATCAGCTCTTTTCAAAAACTATAATTGATTCCAATACATATTTTATATTCAAAACCTGATTTATACAGGGGGTTTTAGTCGACATCCTGTGCCACATTGCACTAAAATACTTTACAGTCTGACATGATTCGACAATTTCCTTCATTTTTTCCACGACAAAATTGTGGTCTATAACATGGATATCTATCAGTTCTGTCATAGAGATCCGGCCTCTATTTCATTCTTTCCTGCTTCACCTTGTGGTCTATGACATGCCTCTTCGTCAGCTCTGCCGTGATGTCCTGCAAGGTTATGCCCTGTTCCACCATCATGACCATCAGATGGTATGCCAGATCAGCAACTTCGTATATCGTCTCCTCCTTGTCGTTCTTCGCTCCTGCGATGATGACCTCCGTCGATTCCTCGCCGACCTTCTTGAGGATCTTGTCCATGCCTTTGTCAAACAGGTATGTAGTGTAGCTGCCTTCCTTCGGCTGAGTCTTCCTGCCTTCGATCATCCTGTAAAGGCTCTCATATGAAAACGGCGTCATTCCCTCTCCGATGTATTCGAGGTTGAAGAAACAGCTTTCTTCTCCTGTGTGGCACGCAGGTCCGTTCTTTATCACTTCTACCACGAGCGCATCTCTGTCACAGTCGGATGTGATCGATACTACCTTCTGAGTATTGCCGCTCGTCTCGCCTTTTCTCCATAATTCCTGTCTGCTCCTGCTGTAAAAGCACGTATAGCCCTCCTTCATCGTGATCTCGAGTGACTCGCGATTCATGTATGCCACTGTCAGGACCTGCTTGGTGTAATGATCCTGCACTACTGCAGGGATCAGTCCTTTTTCATCAAATTTGAGTTTTTCTATATCCATATTACAATCTGACCTCCACGCCTTCATTTCTGAGATATTTTTTAAGATCTGCGATCTTTATTTCTTTATAATGGAAAATACTTGCAGCCAGTCCGGCGTCCATGCCTTTATGTCTGAAAAGCTCTGAAAAATCTTCCATCTTTCCTGCTCCGCCTGATGCTATTATCGGCACGTTCACTCTCGCAGCGATCTCGTCGAGCAGCTCCAGATCGAAGCCCTGCTTGACTCCGTCAGTATCTATGCTGTTCACGACTAGTTCTCCCGCTCCGCTGTTCACACCGTCGACCGCCCACTGCAGCGCATCTATGCCCGTGTTCTCGCGTCCGCCCTTTGCAAAGAGCCTGAAACTGCCGTCCACACGCTTTATGTCCATGCTCAGCACTACGCACTGGTCTCCGTATTTCTTCGCAGCCTTTTCTATTATCTGCGGATCACGGATCGCACCGCTGTTCACGCTGACCTTGTCAGCTCCGCACTTGAGCACTCTGTCAAAATCATCAAGAGTATTGATGCCGCCGCCCACTGTCAGCGGTATGAATATCTCTGACGCTACTTTAGTGAGTATATCTGTAAAGAGCCCGCGCTCCTCCACGCTGGCTGTTATGTCGTAGAACACCAGCTCGTCAGCGCCTTCTCTGTTGTAGAACTTCGCCATTTCCACAGGATCCGAAACGTCCTGTATACCTTCGAAATTCTTGCCTTTTACAACCCTGCCGTTTCTTACGTCGAGACAAGGTATGATTCTCTTAGTGATCATATTTCGCTTCTCCCATCTCTATTCAGCAAGTTTCACTGCCTTTGCCAGATCCAGCTTGCCGCTGTATATCGCTTTGCCGAGGATCGCTGCCGAAACGACATTCTTCAGCTGTTCTATCTCCTCGTAAAAGCTGATGCCGCCCGACGCCACGATATCCAGACCCTCGATCTCCGCGAGTTTCCTGTAGGCTTCCATATTGGTCCCCTCTAGGCTGCCGTCCCTCGAAATATCAGTGTATATCACAGTCTTCACTCCGATCTGCTGCAGGTATCTGCAGAACTCGAAGCTTTCTCTGTCTGTCACCTCTTTCCAGCCGTTCACTGCGACATATCCATCCTTTGAATCCACGCCTACGGCTATCCTGTCGCCGTATTTTGCGGCCATTTCCTCCAGGAACTCCGGATCTTTTACCGCAACTGTCCCCAGTATCACTCTGCCGACTCCGATCTCGAGATACTGTCTGATACGCTCCTCATCCCTGATGCCGCCGCCGACTTCGACGAACATGTCCACGTTTTCTGTGATCTTCTTTATCGAAGCGTAGTTCACTAGCTTTCCGTCCTTTGCACCGTCCAGGTCGACAAGATGCAGGTTACCGGCTCCCGCTGCCCTGAACGATGATGCGATCTCGACCGGATCATCACTGTAGACGGTCATCTGATCGTAATCGCCCTGAAAAAGCCTTACCACCTTGCCGTCTCTCAAATCTATTGCAGGAAAAATCTTCATATCCGTCTACACCTCCATAAATGCTCTAAGTATGCTGAGTCCGACATCTCCGCTCTTTTCCGGGTGGAACTGCGTTCCGTAAACGCTGCCATTCCTTACAGCGCCCGTGATCTTTATACCGTACATCGACGTCGCTATCGTGCTGTCCTCGCAGTCTCTGCCGTAAAAGCTGTGCACATAGTACACGCAGTCGCCCTGCTTTATATATTTGAAAAGCGGCTCGTCCGCCTTGAAATCCAGAGCGTTCCAGCCTATATGAGGAACTTTGAGATCTGTTATGCCCTGCACTTTCAGATCCTCGTCTATCGACGCCACCGTGCCCTTTATAAGACCTAATCCCTTATGCACTCCGTACTCATGGCTTTCCTCGAAAAGCAGCTGCATGCCGAGGCATATCCCCAGCAGCGGCTTGCCCGCTGCTGTCTCGCTCATGATCGTATCCACAAGACCCGTGGCCCTGAGCTTTGCAGCAGCATCCTCGAATGCGCCTACGCCCGGCAGGATGATCCTGTCGGCCTTTACTATATCTTCACTCCTGTTCGTCACTACCGTTTCAGCTCCGAGATATCTCAGCGAAGCTGTGAGGGAAAACAGGTTCCCTACTCCGTAATCTATTACCGCTATCATCTACAACACTCCTTTTGTCGAAGGTATCTCATCAGCGTATTCGTCCTCGACTGCACATGCCTGTCTGAGAGCGCGCCCCATGCCCTTGAATACAGCTTCTATTATATGATGTGAATTCTCGCCTGCCAGCATCTTCACGTGTATCGTCAGACCCATCTCGCGCGCCAGTGCCTCGATGAATTCCTTCACCAGCTCAGTGTCAAAGTCGCCGACCTTCTGAGTCGGTATCTGCACATCGAAACTGACACAGCTGCGACCGCTTATGTCGACTGCGCAAAGCACGAGCGCCTCGTCCATAGGCAGAAGCATGCTGCCGTACCTGTATATGCCACGCTTGTCTCCGAGCGCCTCTCTGAATGCTCTTCCCATCGCGATGCCGATATCCTCCACGGTGTGATGACAGTCGACATGTGTGTCTCCATTGCAGTCGACAGCTATATCGAACCTGCCGTGTCTCGTGAACAGCTCCAGCATATGATCCAGGAATCCGCATCCCGTGTTGATCTCATATGCGCCGCTCCCGTCTATCTCCAGCGCGAGCACTATCTTTGTCTCTTTCGTGTCTCTGACGATCTTTTTTCTTCTCATTACGCTTCTCCTTCTGCACGCACTATCCGAGGATCTCCTCCGTAGCTCTGACAAGCGCTTTCATTTCTTCAGGCGTGCCTATCGTTATTCTGACAAAATCTCTGATCTTTTCATCTTTAAAATGCCTTACTATTATATTATATTTTTTGAGCTTTGTGAAATATTCTTCGCCGGAAATACGATCGCCGGAAGCGAATACGAAGTTTGCACTCGAAGGAAGCACTCGGAATCCCAGCTTTTCCATATCTGCCACGAATCCCTCCCGGGTGTCCATTATCAGTTTTCTCGTCTTTTCAAAATATGCAGTATCCTTCATCGCCTCAGCTCCCGCGAGTATCGAGAGACGGTTGAGGTTGTACGGGTTGAAGCTGAATTTTATCCTGTTCATGTCTGCGATCAGTCCGCTGTTTCCTATTGCAAAGCCCACTCTCGCACCTGCAAGGCTCCTCGACTTGGAAAGAG
The DNA here is from genome assembly GCA_934247125.1 of uncultured Clostridia bacterium. GTDB lineage: Bacteria > Bacillota > Clostridia > Peptostreptococcales > Anaerovoracaceae > Lentihominibacter. The sequence goes on along the minus strand of CAKQIZ010000063.1, from coordinate 5,844 downwards.
TCTGCACGATCATCAGATTGTCGTAGCTGTCTATCAGGCTCACCGCACTCTGTGCTCCAAAATCAACGTACGCCTCGTCTATCACGACCAGATTGTCTCTGTTGTGCTGAAGTATCGCCTCGATCTGATCGAGCGTCAGCGCGATCCCGGTCGGCGCATTAGGGTTGGTTATCACGATCGTTCCGTCCGCATCATAATAGTCCTCAGGCCTTATGGAAAAATCCTCCGCCAGAGGCACTTTAACTCCCTCAGCTTTAAAGATATCGCAGTATACCGGGTAGAAGCTGTAGCTTATCTGCGGATAGTATACCCTGCCGTTCCTGCCCTGGAACGCCATGAATATGAATGCGAGTATCTCATCCGAGCCGTTCCCTGCGATCACCTGATCCTTTCCGATGCCGTAATATTCCGCAACAGCATCCGTGAACTGTGATGCCGCCGGTTCCGAATAAAGTTTAAGCCTGTTTACCTCCGCTTCGTTTATCACCTTTACGACCGACGGCGCCGGTCCGTAAGGATTCTCGTTCGTATTGAGTTTTATCAGCTTCCCGAGCACCTTGGGCTGTTCACCCGGCGTGTACGGCTCGAGAGTATGGAATTTTTCATTTAAAAATCTGCTCATTTCACCTGTTCTCCCAGCTTCTGAAGCATGTCTGTTATCATCTCGTTTTCAAATTTGAAGCTCGTCTTGTTCGCGATGAACCTCGCGCTGATGTTTTCGAACTCCTCGATCACGCTCAGATGGTTCTCCCTGAGTGTATTGCCGGTCTCCACGATATCGACTATGACGTCCGAAAGTCCGAGTATCGGAGCCAGCTCGATGCTACCGTTCAGCTTTATTATCTCTATGTCTCTGTTCCTTCCGCCGTAAAAATTCTTCGCGATGTTCACGTACTTCGTAGCCACGCGCAGCGTCCTGTCAGGGTCTTCTATATATCCGTCCGGCGCAGCGACAGCCATCCTGCACTTCCCTATATCGAGATCGAGCAGCTCATAAACGTCTGATTTGTTCTCAAGCAGTATGTCCTTGCCCACGATGCCGACGTCCGCAGCCCTGTGCTCGACGTATATCGCAACGTCGCTAGGCTTTACGAGAAGATATCTCACATTTTTCTCCGGGCTTTCGAAAACGAGTTTCCTGTTCTGTTCATAATATCCCGGACAGTCGTATCCGGCCGATGCAAGCATGTCGTATACCTGATCTCCGAGACGTCCTTTAGGCAGTGCTATATTCAGCATTTATATCTCCTCCTTCTTTGTCTCACCGTTCTCAAGAATGTATTTCTCCCTGTATCTGAGGCACGCCGGCGCCTCTGTCTCCGCTCTGACCGTCAGTCCTTCCTTCTGCAGAGTCTTCACGGCTTTGAAAACATCAGCTGCAGGCGTTTCCGCGTCGTATATCAGCAGCGCGTCGACATCGTATTCCGAAGCCGGCATCCTGCCCTTTGTGAGCTCGTCGAGATAGATCGCGAATCCCACAGCACCTGCATCCTTTCCGAACAGCTGCATCGCCTTGTCGTACTGCCCGCCGGCCAGCACGCAGCCCGGCAGATTTCTTATGTAACCCCTGAACACTATGCCGTTGTAGTATTCCATGTCGTTTATCATGGAAAGGTCGATCTGTATATTTTTCGCATAGCCAAGGCTCTTGAGCGCGCTGCAGTATTCCTGCAGTTCATCAAGATCTTTTTCCATCTTTTCGTTCACAGCCATGGCTCTTGCCTTTTTCAGCGTTTTGTTCATCTCTCCGTAAAGGAACGGTATGCCGCTGATGATCTCGGCATTCCTGCCGTCTATCCCGGCTGTCTCTATGATCTTGTTTATGCCCGTCACGTTTTTCTGTCTGATGTGCTCCATGAGCTCTTTACAGATGTTTTCATCAAGCCCCAGCGAATCGATGAAATCTATCGTGTAGTGCATCTGCGATATCTCGAGCAGATAGTCGGGATCGATCGTCTTTAGCGACTTGGCAGCCAGCGCTATCACCTCGAGTATGCTGTATCTGTCTATCCTTCCCATGTATTCGAGACCCATCTGGTTGATTTCCTTGAAGCAGTGATTCTCACGGTTTTCTCTGTAAACATTCTCTATGTAGTAAAGCTTCTCGCTTTTCTCTCTGGTCGCGCCTGTATTGTTGATGACGCTGAGCGTTACGTCAGGCTTCATCGCCAGCAGTCTCCCGTCAAGATCTGTAAAGGTCAGCACCTTGTCTCCTATCAGGAAGTTCCTGTTCGTCGCATAAAGCGAGTATTCCTCGAATTTGCTTATCTTGTATTTTTTATATCCGAATTTCTCGAAAAGTCCTCTGAGCTCCAGTGTTGCTCGTTCATCAGGTCTGAGATTGTATTTCATATTCATTCCCCTTTACTTTATCGCATTAAAGCATTACTTGATTACCGTAATAACAGTATACACGCTGCATGCTGTTATGTCCAGTGTAAATTCAAAAGAATTCTTCGAAAAAAGCCGATAAACAGCCTTTCAGATAATCGATCAAAAGAAAAAACCGTCACGGTCTTGAAATCACGGACGGAGTTTACTTTTATTAAAATGAGCCGCACTATAGTTTTCTGAGATCATCCTCTGATATTCCGGTGACTTCTATTATAATATCGCGATCTATTCCTTTGGCTAACATCTTCCTTGCGATCTCAATATCACCCTCAGAACGTCCTATGGCTTCACCGATCTTCTCACCCTCAGCACGGACTTTTTCACCTGCAGCCCGCCTGTCACCAACTGTCAGCGGTTACCTGCACGACACTTATAGGCGATTACCAAAAACATTATTCCAGATCATGTTTTTTAGCATTTTTGCCCGGATATCACATTGGAAAAAATCGTTATTTACCAAAATGTCGACTCTCCCGATTGCCTTTGGTAATTTTTCCTGTAATTCCGGCGATTTCTCAATGTCATTTTACCAAAACTTAAGTGTCGATCATGGATTCTTGGTATTTTACCTCCTCATACAGGTCACAAAACTGCAGTTTTTACTAAAATCCCAGATGCCGGACCCAAGTCTTGGTATTCGACACATTCATCGTTTCCTGTTTATCACAGAAGCCAGATATGCCGCTCCGAAACCGTTGTCGATATTTACTACCCCGACTCCGTTGGCACAGCTGTTCAGCATCGAGAGGAGAGCTGAAAGTCCCCCGAGATTCGCACCGTATCCTATACTCGTCGGCACCGCTATCACCGGCACGTCCACGAGACCCCCGACAACGCTTGCAAGCGCGCCTTCCATGCCCGCTATGACGATCACAACATCTGCCTCCCTTATCCTGTCGAGCTTGTCGAACAGTCTGTGTATGCCTGCGACACCCACATCATAGATCCTGTCGACTCTGTTGCCCAGTATCTCGGCTGTCACCGCAGCTTCCTCTGCCACCGGTATGTCAGCAGTTCCCGCCGTTATCACCGCGACCGATCTTTTCTGCTCTATCATATCTTCACAGCCTGATCCTGTATCCCTTACCATGATGATGCGTGCAGTTTCATAGTATTCAGTATCGCTGTGCAGCTCCTTCACCGCCATATAATCCTCTGCGGTCGCTCTCGTTCCCATGATGTTGCCGCCGTTTTTCACCAGTTCAGCCATTATCTGTGCGATCTGCTGCGGCGTCTTTCCCTGGCAGAACACCACTTCAGGGAACCCCGTCCTCACCGCCCTGTGATTATCCACATTGGCAAAACCTATATCCTTGAACGGCAGATCGCGCAGCTGCTCATACGCGTCGTCCACTGCCAGACCGCCGCCCTTTACTTTTTCCAGAACTTCTTTTATATATTTTTCCTTCATCGCATCCCGTCCTCCGTCAGTCTATTGACCTTTTCTCACTCACGATGAGCTCCGGTCTTATGTCATGCTCCTCCGCAGGTATCTCAGCCATGATCTGAAAATCGTAGCAAACTGCCGCGGTCATACATTCTCCGTATTTTTCAAGGAACCTGTCATAGTACCCGCCGCCGTATCCGATCCTGTCCCGGTTTTCCGAAAATACTGCCCCCGGCATCACCACAAGCGTCTCGCATCCCGGCACCAGCACGCTTTCCGAATCAGGCTCCTGTATGCCGAAAGCTCCGCCGACGAGCGCTGTTTCCTCATCATACAGATGAAAATGCATCAGACCCTCCCTGACTCTCGGCAGCCAGACGGACTTGCCGTCAGCCCGCGCCCTTTCCATTATAAGTGTCACGTCCACCTCGTTCCTTATCGGCATGTAAAGGCACACGTTTTCGGCACGTCTGTACTGCTGCGTGTCTGTCAGCCGGCTGCATATCGTCTCGGAATGCCGCTTTACATCATCGCCAGTCAGTGAGCTCCTTATATCAAGTATCTCTTTTCTCAGTTCTTTTTTGTTCTTCATATCCATATATTATCAGACTTTCCCATGCTTTACAATCCGTTGAAAATATGATATCATGTTATGCAGTAATATTACAACATTTAACAGAAAGGTGGAACCACAAGTGAAAAGAATCAAGACTTTAGTATCACGCGATCTCGAAAAATCCGCTAAGACAGGCGGCTGCGGAGAATGCCAGACTTCATGTCAGTCCGCAAGCAAGACTTCATGCAGCGTTGCTAACCAGCAGTGCGAAAAATGCAAGAACTAGAAGTTCGTTTCAGGATACTGTGACATACTGATATCGATTGCTGCATCTGGGATCCGGATGCAGCTATTTTCTTGTGACCGGGGCGATCCCCGTACATTCTGTTTGATCTGGAAAGGAATATAGGATATACATGGTTCATCAATATAAATTAAACGGCTACAATATCGTGCTGGATTCGGAAAGCGGCTGCATACATACCGTAGACGACGCAGCTTACGACGCGATCGCGCTTTATGAGAACACGCCTGCAGAAGAAATAATCTCTACGATCAGTCGGCGCTACGATATATCGGAAGCCGACGTGCAGGAGATACTCGACGATATAGAAACACTGAAAAAAGACCACCAGCTCTTTACAAAAGACCTGTTCTCCGGCCAGGCCGGTCTGTTCAAGGAACGCCAGTCTGTAGTCAAGGCGATCTGCCTCCACGTTGCGCATGCGTGCAACATGACATGCGAATACTGCTTCGCAGGCAAAGGCGAGTATCACGGCGAGCAGGCTATCATGAGCTACGAAGTCGGAAAGCGCGCACTCGACTGGCTGATAGAGCATTCAGGCACGCGCCGCAATCTCGAAGTCGATTTCTTCGGCGGAGAACCGCTGCTGAACTTCGACGTTGTAAAGCAGCTCGTTGCCTACGGCCGTTCGCAGGAGAAGATACACGACAAGAACTTCCGCTTCACGCTCACGACCAACGGTATGCTCCTCGACGATGAGGTGATAGAATTCGCCAACAGAGAGATGAGCAATGTCGTCATAAGTCTGGACGGCAGGAAAAATATAAACGACAGGGTCAGAAGGACTCACGGAGACGAGGGCACGTACGATAAGATACTGCCTGCATTCAAGAAGCTCGCCGACTCGAGAAACCAGCAGAACTACTACGTGCGAGGCACGTACACTCACTACAATACGGATTTTGCAGACGACATACTGCACATGGCCGATCTCGGCTTCAAGGAGCTGTCCATCGAGCCTGTAGTAGCACCTGCTGATGCGCCTTACGCTCTTCAGGAATCCGATATACCTAAGCTGCTCTCCGAATACGAGCGTCTGGCATGTGAGATGCTCGACCGCAAACGAGAAGGCAAAGGCCGCGATTTCACGTTTTATCACTATATGATCGATCTTACAGGCGGTCCGTGCATCGTCAAGCGTATCTCCGGCTGCGGCGTCGGCACCGAATACGTCGCTGTGACTCCGTCAGGCGACCTGTATCC
>CAKQIZ010000062.1 GCA_934247125.1 uncultured Clostridia bacterium | reverse complement strand
TCCTCAAGGAGCTCTTCTTCAAGCACCTCTTCCTCGATCTGCTTCCCGTTTTCCTTCACTATCCTGCTGGTCACTTCTCGCCTGCCTTCATGACCCTCCTGTTCGACCTTCTGCTGTCCCACATACATATCGGACTGAGGCTTGTACTCCTGAATGAAGTCCACAGATTCCTGTCTTGTCTGCTCCTCTGTCGTCACCACAGTCAGATAACTTTCGCCGGAATCGCCGCTCAGCAGCACTTTCTCGGCTTCATCTGCCGTCAGTACGTCAGGAGGATCGTCACCGTTCTTTATCTGCATTTCTTCAGCAGACGTCTCCTCCCTGACTTCTATATCGAGCACTTCATTCTCGCTGTCGTCATATCCGGAGATCACATTTTCCAGAACTTCCTGCGCAGTTTCCTGCGAATCGACAAGCGCGATCTTTTCCCCGTCGACCGTTATATACCACGGCGGAGTGATCACTTCTCCGTTAGCAAGGAGTACGGGGATCTCAGTTTCTTCCGGCGCCGCCATCATGCCGGCTGCCACCGAGGCAGCCATCAGCACTGTAAATGCTGCAGTCAAGATCATCTTACCCCGTCGGGGGACGGGCACCGTGTTTTCTTTCAAGATTTTCATAAACTTTCTTCCTTCTGTGAAATTTTCTTTCGCGAACGGCTCTCGCCGGCATTCGCTCCAGATGATGCATGTATTCCCGTCGGTTTCTGCCGCACTCAGGAAATACTTTCCAGGTTTATTGTTCCCATATATTACTTATATATTCACAGAAAGAAGTTTTTATGCCTGTTATCTGTAATAAAGCTGATCTTTTTATGGCTTTTATGCCGTAGGCTTTGCGCTCCTGTAATCAGCTCCGTGAAAATCCGAACCGCGCGTTATACTCAGATCGTATCTGTCCGCAAGCTCGATGAATCTCCCCGTCTGTACCGTATCCTGATCGGGATGGTAACACTCAAGACCTCCCAGTCCCTGTTCTTTTAGCTGACTGATGATCTTCTCGATATTGATGTAAAATTCTTCAGAACCGGGATCCCCTATATGCCGCGTCTGTACAGGATGCGCCAGTACCGCGATGCCGCCTGCGGAATTTATGAGCTTTATCGCTTCTGCCGCCTGCAGCTTATCTTTTTTCACCGCACGCGCTTCAGGACTCCCGAAAATGCGATCGCCCCTGAAGGCTTCCTCGTAAGTTTCGATATATCCTTTATCCGATAATGCTCTTGCAATCACCGGCTTTCCAATGAAGCCTCCCATTCTGCCCTTCTCCAGTTCATCGAGAGAAATGTCAAAACCCATCTCATTGAGGACATTTATGAGCCTGCGGTTTCTCCGGTCTCGCCTTTCAGCAAGTTCCCCGAGCACATGATCGAGATCGTGATCGTCCGGATCAAAGCCGTATCCCAGGATATGCAGACCCGTGCCGTTTTTCATCTCTGTTGCCAGCTCGATGCCGCTTATCACCTCGATACCGGCCTCCCGGCCCGCTGCAGCGGCTTCTTTCACACCGCCTGTACCGTCATGATCTGTTATCGCAATGGCTCTGAGTCCTGTTTTCGCTGCGGTCTTCACGATCTCTGCCGGGCTCGACTCGCCATCCGAGTAGTACGTGTGTATGTGGAAATCCACATCGTGGATATCATTTCTGAATCTGTCCAGGTCGATCATTTTCTGTCATACAGCAGATCTTCAGCTACAGCATCCGCCGTTTCCTTTCCTTTCACGTTTTCTGCAATGGCCAGCGCGAATTCCATCGCAAGCGCAGGACCCTGGCCTGTGATGATGCTGCCGTCCACTGTCACAGCCTCTCCTGTAGGCTCAGCTCCCGTGAGATATTCCTCCATGCCCGGGTATATCGTTGCTTTTCTGCCGTCCAGTATGCCGCACGAACCGAAGACCATCGGCGCTGCGCATATTGCCGCCAGTTTCTTTCCTGCTGATGCAAAGGCTCTGATATTGGCTGTCAGCCCTTCATGGGCCTGCAGATTTGTCGATCCCGGCAGTCCGCCCGGCAGCACGATCATTTCGCACTTGTCATAGTCGGCATCTTCGAACAGCAGATCCGCCTCGACCGGGATACCGTGAGTTCCCGTTACCATCCTGCTGCCCGTTACCGAGACTGTCTTCACATCGATCTCCGCTCTCCTGAGTATATCAACTGCTGTCAGCGCCTCTACCTCTTCAAATCCTTCTGCAAGATGTACATATATCATTGTGATTACCTCCTCATTTTTTCCATACGGCAATGCCGTTATCGGTGTTACGATCATTCTACCACATAACCTTCTCCCTGTGCTGCGCATTTGCTGTTTTCCTTATTGTTATTTCACCCGCGCTGTGGTACGATTATTCTGTTTGGAAAAACAGAGACTTTTCGAAGTTTTCCGTCCCGGAATTCATAGCTTTTCGATTTTGCGAAGCCATGAAAGCTTTCACTTCGGAAAGCGTGCGCTTTTCCAGTTCAAAAATAAATGTAGTATTTATCAGCAATGAGGTCAATAAAATGAAAACTGTAAAAGATTATGTAACAAGTATTCCCGACTTTCCCGAACCGGGTATCATATTCCGTGACATCACCTCGGTCATCGGCGACGCTGACGGCTTGAAGCTCGCTGTCGACCAGATGCAGGAAAAGCTCAACGGCGTCGAATTCGACGTCATAGCCGGGCTCGAATCGAGGGGGTTTCTGTTTGGCATGCCTATCGCCTACAATCTGGGGAAACCGTTTATCCCTGTCAGAAAAAAGGGCAAGCTTCCGAGAGAAACTGTGAGCGCATCTTTTGAGCTGGAATACGGCACAGCCGAGATCGAGATACACAGGGACGACATCAAGCCCGGAACTAGAGTAGTCCTGATAGACGATCTGATCGCAACAGGCGGCACGCTGAATGCTGCAACGCAGTTGTTCGAACAGCTGGGCGCGTCAGTCGTAAAAATCGTGTGCCTGCTCGAGCTCAGGGGCCTCAACGGCCGCCAGGCGCTTGGTGATCATTCTATCGACACGGTGATCTCATACGAAGGCAAATAGCCACCGCCCGACCGCCCCGACAATCTTACTAACTATACACCCCGGCTGCTCGCACAATGCCATCGGATCAGTCATTGTGTGAGCCGGCGGGGTGTTTTATGTATGCTTTCATGATCCGTCCTATGGAAAATATAAAAGTATATTTAATTTCCGTTATTCTTCTATGCTATAGCAGCTGAACAATAATTCCAGCATCTGTTCTTTATTTTTCCCTTTGATCCCCAAAGACCTCATATCTACATTTTCACTTTTCATTTCTGTTAAAAACAGCTTCATATCTTCTTCTATACCGTCGCCCAGCAATTGTTTCATATCTGGTGCAATCAGCTGAGCAAGACGAAACACATCATTCTTATGCTTTCTTATATGCTTGCTGTCTACAGCTTCTCCTTTTGTTTTCCTGTCTCTTAAATCTATCCATGCTTTCACTTTAAACGGGATCAGGCAAGTCTCCTTGAGCACCGGGATCCCATCAATGACTGTCGTACCTTTTTTTAGCAGCTCGTAATATTCTTCATTCAGAAGAATCGCTGAAAGGCTAGATATTGACTCATCAATCGGCAGAGGTGTTAATAATGCATCTTCATCAAGTTTGATATGTTCCGGATTTCTCGAAAAAATCTCTATCATAGATGGGTACTCTTTATTTTTAGGCGATGTAAAACGATAAAACTCCGCTTTTCCTGTACCTTTGTTCCTATGCTCATATCCAGCCTCTCTGATGTATTCCCAAAATTTTTTCCCGAAGTCTGCCGTTATAGCTTCTACGATCAATACAATATCGATATCTTTTGTCGCACGAAACTGCATCTCTTCATTTTCCATAATAATAGTACATGCAGTTCCACCGATCACGACATACTGATTTTCAAATCCCCGAAATTTTTCTTTGAACTTTGTCAGCCCTGCAACCATTTATTTTCTAAGCTCCTTTTCCAACAATCCCTCTATTGCTTCTTCTACTCTTTCATCGCCCATTTCTTTAAAAGACAACACTACAGATAAACTGTCCGCCACATTGTCTTTCGCAAATTGTTTAGGGTCATATTCCCAGATTTCAAGGCGTATCTGCTTATCCGGATCCACCAGTTCTTTCATCAGCTGATTTTTATCGATTTTTTTATGATCGACAGCGTAAGTAGTGACTCTGCCCTGGCTCAACATTGTCTTTTCCGATAATGCCGATTCTCCGGCAATGACCATATCATCCGTCATATTTGTTTTTTCCAGATATCCTGCTGCACGTACCGGACTTGAAAAGTATTTTTTTAACATCTCAAACAGCTCAAAATCATCATACTTTGCTTCAATAACTTTGTTCACACCATCTTTTGAGATTTTAAATGTTCCAACTGCATCCAACTGTTTTACAGCTCTGCTTAATGTCATCGCCGAAAACGGAAGTTTCTTTGCTGCTTCCGCCATATACAGCTTGGATTTCCCGTAATAAAGATAGAACAACACCAGCTGCTGCGTTGAAAACATAAATTTTTCAACTTCTTTTTCCGACTCATTTTTTTCTGATAAAATAGCTCCTGCAAAAGGTAAATACACCTGTTTGCTTGTTATAAACGGTATCCTATTTTCTATAAGGCTTTTTCTTCTGTAAGAAGATACTGTTTGCAGCATTAAAACTACAGGAACATTATCAACTTCCTGAATCCGCTTTATATGTTTTTTTAACGCCGGAATAGTTGCAAGTTCATCTTTCGGCTTCAGAACAATACATTTATTCGTGTCTATTATCGCTGCCTGAAAGTCATAATATCCGGTAATGTATACAGGCAATGAATCTTCTTTATTCCATGCTTCATACTTTACCGGTAACCCAAATATATTTGCATGCATCTTGACCACCTCATTTTAACTTAATTTATTTCATTTTAACTTTTTTAAAGTTAAAAATCAATATTTGTCGTTAAATTATTGAAACAGTAAAGACAACCCGGCTTTGCACCCACACAGCGCCACGATGCGAGGCACACTTCCGCCAAAAAACGCCAGCTGCTTTCCGGCAGCCGGCGTTTTCTTATCATGTTATTATGCAGTGTATCTCCACCTGCCCGTCCGTCAGCGGTCTTCTCTGAAATACGGCAGACCCAGACTTTCCGGCGGCTGATCCTCTCTTCTCTTTCTGATGCTCGTGAATACGAGTACGACTATCGTCACTATATAAGGCAGCATCTTGTAAAGTTCCTTTGCCGCCATGCCTGCTCCCGGAATGAAAAGGTGAAGTATGTACAGTCCTCCGAACAGTATCGACCCGAATATCGCGATATTTGGTTTCCACAGTGTGAATATGACCAGTGCGATCGCAAGCCATCCTCTGTCTCCGAACGCATCATTCGACCATACGCCGCTGGCATAATCCATTACATAGAACAGTCCTCCCAGACCGGCGATCATGCATCCGATACAGATAGCGAGATATTTGTACCTGTTTACATCGATGCCTGCCGCATCTGCAGTTGCCGGATTTTCGCCTACCGCACGCAGCTGCAGTCCTGTCCTGGTATGACCCAGAACATATGCTGTCACTATAGCTATCGCAACCGCAAGATATGTCAGGAATCCGTATGAAAGGAATATCTTGCCGAACCATCCGAGATCATCGGCGAACGGCAGCGTCCTGCTGAAATATTCACTTGTGCGTGAAAGCGCGATCGAAGGAACCGAGCTTCCTGTCAGCTTCATCAGCGATCCGCCGAAAAAGTTTCCAAAACCCACTCCGAACGTAGTCATAGCAAGACCTACAACATTCTGATTAGCTCTGAGCGTGACTGTAAGCACACTGAAGATGAGCCCCATCAGCAGTGACCCTAGGCAGCATGTCAGCATCGGTATGAAGATAGCGAGAAAAGGATTGAGGTCGCCGCTGCAGTTCTGCTCATAAATGAATGCGCCGATAACGCCGCATATGCCTCCGACATACATTACTCCCGGGATACCGAGATTCAGACTTCCCGCCTTTTCCGAGATAGTCTCCCCTGTACATCCGAACAGGAGCGGCATGCCCTGCACTATCGCACGCGGTATAAATGAAACTATATCAAACATTTACGCTTCCTCCTTTCCTGATTTCTTTCTGATATGCACCTTGTAATTTATAAAGAACTCGCATCCTATGATGAAGAACAGGATTATTCCCGTCAGTATATCAGCAAAGGACTGGTTGAGCCCGAAGCTCGTCGATATCTCGCCAGCACCCTGCTCGAGGAAAACCAGCAGCAGACTTGCGAACACCATCGCGACAACGTTGAACTGTGCGAGCCACGATACCATGATGCCCAGGAAGCCTCTGCCTCCGGCGAGCGTCGTTGTTATCGTATGGTCTACACCCGATACGATCATCCATCCTGTAAATCCGCAGATCGCTCCGCTCAGCAAAAGTGTTCTGATGATGACTCTGTCGACCTTTATCCCGACATAGCTTGCAGTTCGCTGGCTTTCGCCTACTACAGCGATCTCGTATCCGTGCTTGCTGTATTTGAGATACATGTACATGCCGGCTGTGATCAGCGCCACGAATATTATTACAAACAGGTAGCTGTTCGTGCCTATATACGGCAGCCATCCCGACATGGAAGCCTGATTTATGATGCCTACTTTTCCCGAACCTTTCGGCACTTCCCATATCATTACGAAATATGCGACCAGCTGGATCGCCACGTAGTTCATCATCAGTGTGAACAGCGTCTCGTTCGTGTTCCACTTAGCCTTGAAAAACGCCGGTATCATCGCCCAGATCGCTCCGCTCAGCACTGCAGCCGCGAGGCATATCAGTATGAGCAGTCCGCTCGGGATCGTGTCACCCATATATATCATGCACAGCGCCGTTGCCCATGCGCCCATCAGTATCTGACCTTCGCCGCCCAGGTTCCAGAATTTCATCTTGAACGCAGGTGTAAGCGCCAGCGCCACGCTGAGGAGGAGCGCCAGCTCCTTGAGCAGGATCCACATTTTTCTCTCGGTTCCCACCGCACCGTAAAATATCGTTCCGAAAACACTGAAAGGATCGAGTCCTGTCATTGCCGTCGTGACTATCGCACACACTATGAGCGCCGCGATTATCGCGCCTATCCTTATCGCCCATGTCTTTGCCAGAGGCAATTCTTTTCGCTTGGTGATATGCAAAAGCGGCTCTTTATTCTGTTTACTCATTGTCTTCACCTCCGCCAAGCTTCGTCATCATCATACCTATCCGGTTCTTGTCCGCTGTCCTGCCGTCCACAAGTCCGCTGACCTTTCCTTCGCAAAGGACGAGTATCCTGTCGCTGAGCTCCATCAGGACGTCAAGGTCTTCACCTACGTAAATGACAGCTACACCTTTTTTCTTCTGCTGATTGAGCAGATCGTATATCGTGTATGACGAATTTATATCAAGACCTCTGACTATATATGCGGAAAGCAGCACTGTAGGCGCCGATGCTATCTCTCTTCCTACGAGTACCTTCTGCACGTTACCGCCGGAAAGCTTTCTTACCGGCGTGGAAAGGCTTGAAGTGCTGACTTTCAGCTCGTCTACGACTTTTTCCGCAAGCCTTCTCGGAGTTTTTCTGTCAGTGAATATCGATTTTCCCTTTCGGAAAGATCTCAGCATCATATTGTCCGTAAGGTCCATGTTGCCTACAAGACCCATTCCGAGCCTGTCTTCCGGAACGAATGAAAGCGCTACTCCCATCGATGCGATCTGTAGCGGATCCCTGCCGATAAGCTCGTCCGGCTGTCCGTCATCACCGATGTACTGCACTGTTCCGTGTTCTACCGGCTGCAGTCCCGCTATCGCTTCCAGCAGCTCCTTCTGACCGCATCCTGAAATTCCTGCGATACCCAGGATCTCACCGGAATTTGCAGTGAACGAAACATCATCCAGTTTGAGTATCCCGTCCGAACTTCTGACGGTAAGGCCTTCCACCTTTATACGGGGCTTCGGATCTACAGGCTCAGGTCTGTCTATATTGAGCTGTACAGCCCTGCCCACCATCATGTTAGTCATTTCCTGCTCGTTAGTTTCTGCAGTGATCATTTCGCCTATGAATTCGCCTTTTCTCAGCACTGCAACACGATCTGATATCGACATCACCTCATGAAGCTTATGTGTGATTATAACGACTGTCTTGCCCGAAGCTTTCATGTTTCTCAGCACCGCGAACAGCTTTTCCGTTTCCTGCGGCGTGAGAACTGCCGTAGGCTCGTCCAGTATCAGTATGTCCGCGCCACGGTAAAGCACCTTTACGATCTCTACAGTCTGCTTCTGCGAAACCGACATATTGTATATCTTCTGATCCGGATCTATATCGAATCCGTACATATCGCATATAGATGCTATTTTCTCGGATGCTTTTTTAAGATCCAGCCTGCCTTCTTCCTTTAGTCCGAGCACTATATTCTCTGCTGCAGTGAACACATCGACCAGCTTAAAATGCTGATGGATCATTCCTATGCCGTAGTCGAACGCTTCTTTCGGCGAATGGATCGATGCGAGCTCACCGTTGATATAGATCTCGCCCCCGTCAGGGTAATAGATTCCGGAGAGCATGTTCATAAGGGTAGTCTTGCCGCTGCCGTTTTCTCCAAGCAGTGACAGGATCTCTCCGCGGTAAATGTCAAGATTGACTTTGTTATTGGCTTTTACCGTGCCAAATGTTTTCGTAACGTCCCTCATGGACACAGCCACTTCTCTGTTGGCCAAACTGATCAACACCTTTCTGTTAAATATCATTTCTTCATATCGCATAGAAAAACACATTTTCAAAGCTTCGAACAGATTTCTGCCGTTTCTTCAAAAACTGCCCTTTCCTCTGCAATATGCAAAAGTATCATTACCACGAAAACCCCGGCTTGACCGGGGCTTTCGCTGGTATATTGATTATATTATCTTTGCTTAGAATTTTGTATCAAGCAGTGTGATCCCGTCGATCTTGAGATCGAAGTAAGGAGCTGATCTGAATGTGGATTCGAGGAATGCTCCGTCCTTGATAACTTCTGTGTCAGGAGTGTAGTCAGCATCTGTGTCTACATCTGCCATGTATGAATCAACTGCCTTTCCGTCAACTGTGAACTTCGTGATATCGAATACCTTGAGTTCGCCTGATTCGAGCTTAGCTTTTATCTCTTTGATAGCATCAGCTGTTCCCTTTGCTGCAACATCTTCGTTGATATCTGTGAGTTCTACTGATCCTGTTTCCAGAGTTCCTGTCCAGTCAGCGTCTATAGCTTCTCCGTCCTGAGCAGCTTTGATCGCATATTCATAGTAAGGCTGCCAGTTGATCTTTGATGAAACGATGTATGTGTTAGGGCATGCTTCCTGTGTGCTTCCGTTGTATGAAACATTTGGAACGCCTTTCTTTTCACATGCTGTAGGAGCTCCCATCGAGTCAGCGTGCTGTGAGATGAGTACGCATCCGTCGTTGATCAGCTTGTTTGCAGCTTCTTTTTCAAGAGCTTCGTCATACCATGAGCCTGTGAATGTTACTTCCATAGTAGCTGATTCACATACTGAACGAGCTCCCAGGAAGAATGAAGTGTATCCTGATACTACTTCTGCATATGTATAAGCACCTACATATCCAAGCTTAGCCTGATCTGCAGTGATGTCTCCGTTTTCGATCATTTCGTTGATCTTCATTCCTGCTGCAACGCCTGCGAGGTATCTTCCCTCATAGATCGAAGCGAATGCATTGTGATAGTTGTCAAGCTTTTCAGTGTGCGCTTTTGTACCTGTCGAGTGACAGAACTGTACATCTGGGAAGTCTTTTGCAGCCTGGATCATGAAGTCCTCATGTCCGAACGAGTCTGCGAATATGATATCGCATCCTGCATCTACCAGTTCAGCTGCTGCATCGTAGCATTCCTGACCTTCTGGGATGTTTGTCTTGATAACAGCTTCTACTCCAAGTGAATCACATGCAGCATTAGCAGCATCGATGAAGTTCTTGTCGTAAGTTGAGTTCTCGTCATGCAGACAGATGAATCCAACCTTGAAATCTGAATCTCCGGAACCACTTCCGCATCCTGTAAGTGTTGCTGAGAATGCGAAAATCATCATAAGTGCAAGTACTAATGATAATACTTTCTTTTTCATTTTTTCCTCCTTAAAGTGAAAATAAATTAGATAATGATCAGCAAGCCCCGGCTTTCCGGCCACTTCCGACGCCGACTCGCTGACATACCGGCTCACCCTGCCTAAACGGGGAAATATCTAAAATGATATTTCATGTGCAATAACAAAGACAGGTCATAAAACCTGTCTGCCAATATCTACGGCACCAACCGCTGATACGAAAGAATACACTTATGATCTCACTAAAGACCGTGATCTCTCATAAATCAGCCAATAGTCGTAACTGAGGCGTTACGGTAGAAACGCACTGTCCATCTCTTCGTGCTTATACTGGCAGTTTTTTACTCATGATCATATGACCACATACTGAGTTTACCCTCTTGCGCTGACAGTGTCAACTAAAATTCGAAGCATTTCGCAAAATTTCGAACCTGAGAATCAGCCGTCATGCATCGGACATTCTATAATAAAAAGCAGGCAGAATGCGATGATATGCCGCACCTGCCTGTATCCCAGCATTATATATGTTCGGCTCAGGCGAATGTGATAACACCATCGGTTATCTTCTCTATGACCGCCAGCGATTCGACTCTGTATCCTTTGTCTCTGAGCTTGCGGCTTCCGCCCTGAAAACCTTTTTCAATGACAGCACCGATCCCGACGACCTCTCCGCCCGCCTGTCTGACGAGTTCAGTGAGAGCCATCGACGCCTCTCCGTGCGCCATAAAATCATCTATTATAAGGACCCGCTCACCTGCATTCAGGAATTTCTGCGAAACTCTGAACTTAGATACCGTTCCTTTTGTAAAAGACCTGGCGTCAGCTTCATAAACGCCTTCTATCATCGTGCTCGGTGCGGCTTTTTTTGCAAAGACAACGGACGGGTATCCGAAATACTTCGCTGTAAGACATGCCACGGCTATACCGCTCGCTTCTACAGTCAGTATCTTATCCACTTTGCAGTCTTTGAACCTTTTGCCGAACTCCTGACCTATACGATCCAGAAATTCGATATCGAGCATATGATTGAGGAAATTGTCGACCTTGACCACTTCTGTCCCTATCGCTACGCCTTCTTTTAGTATCTTTTCTTTTAACTCTTCCATATCCAATCGATCTATATTCCAACATATGCTGCCTGCGCAGCCTGATGACCCGTTAACTATTTGTCTTCTCCGAAAAGTTCTTCAAGTCCTTCGAAAGATATCTCACCTGAATCTTCACCATCAGGTACCTGTGCTGCGCCGGCTTCAGGCATATCCATGTTTACAGTATTGAAATCCATACCCTGTGCTGCATTTCCAGCCGCCGCTATAGGATCCTGTGCAGGGATCAGATCTTCGAGTCTGAGCTCAGACGTCTGTTCAGTCACTGTCGCGGTTTCAACAACAGGAGCTGCCACAGGTTCTTCATAGGCCGGCTCTGATGTGAACGGAGAATCCACTACGAACGGTGCTGCCGGTTCAGTATGTACTTCTTCTGCCGGTTCTGCATAAAGCAC
>CAKQIZ010000061.1 GCA_934247125.1 uncultured Clostridia bacterium | reverse complement strand
TTTTTTGTTGCAGGATTCTTCTTTCCTGAATATATACTGAGGATATTCACGAAGTACCCGGAAGTTATCGAAGCGGGAGTCGGATATGTCAGGATCTGTTCATTCACGTTCCTGTTTCTGGCAGTGACGCAGCCGTTTACTGTGGCATTGAGGGCTACCCAGCAGTCTGCGCTGCCTCTCGCAGCGAGCGTGATCGCGTTTGCTACCAATACATTCCTGAACTGGGTGTTCATTTTCGGAAAGCTGGGTGCGCCTGCTCTGGGAGTCGAAGGCGCAGCGCTGGCAACAGCTATAGCGCGTCTTTTGGAAATGCTGATAATACTGTTCGAGGTGTTCGTACTCAAAAACAAGATAGCGGGACATTTCAGAGAGTTTTTCAGTTACAGCAAAGAACTGGCTGCGCGTATAATAAGGAATGCGCTGCCGACTACAGCAAATGAAACACTCTGGGGGATAGGCACTTCGATGTATGTTGCGGCATTTGCGAGGATAGGCATCTCGGAAGGTGCTGCGGTACAGGCGTGCAATACGATCAATAATATGTTCGCACTGGCTGCATTCAGCATCGGAGATGCCGTGCTGATACTTGTCGGACAGAAGCTCGGCGAGGGAAAGACAGAACTGGCATACAGCATGTCCCGCAAGATGATCAGGATGGGTCTCATAGCGGGAGTCCTCTTTGGTGCAGGGGTGATAATAGCGGGAGAGCCGCTGCTCGGTCTGTTCAGCTTCTCGGAGCAGGGAGCCGCGTATGCATTCAGGATACTGATCGTATACGGAGCCACTATGTGGCTGACGCTGTACAATGCCATACATGTCACAGGAACGCTGCGCTGCGGGGGAGACACGAAGTTCGCGATGATCACGGAAACCGGCACGGTGTGGCTGATAGGTGTGCCGCTGGCATTCATCACATCACTGTATCTGCATATGCCGATATATCTGGCTGTGCTGGCAGTGAAAATAGAAGAAGTGGTCAAGGCGATTTTCCTGACAAGGAGGTACTATAGCCGCAAATGGCTCAAAACCGTAATAAAGGGTATTGATGATTGACGATGTTTTAGAAAAAGAACATACCGATAACAAAAAAATACAATAAAATGCAAAATTTTTACAATTATAAAAAGTTGCAATTTTTTGGCTAAAACCACGAAAGTGTTGAAAACAGTGTGATTTTTTAAATGATTTTTTTTAAAAAAACTGTTTTACAATTGCCGCAAATTGGTGTACAATGTGTAGTCATAAGAGAGGAGATGAGTGAGATTTGACTTATGTTTTCGGCTCGATCGCAGGTCTGATCGCAGGCGGGCTTGCAGGATACCTCAAAAATCGCTTCCTGTGGCAGAAGTATATGGCGGACAGCTCGTCATCAGATGCCGGGGCAGGTCAGGCGGGAGGCATCTATGCGAGGTCAATGATCAGTTATGCTGTCAATATAGTGACGCTGCTGCTGGTATTTCTCGTGAGGGATATAGTGCCGTTTGACGATACGGCTTTTCTCATAGGAACGGCAGCTGCGCTTGTAGCGATGAACAAGGTGCTGGTTTTCAAACAGAAGAAAGCACTGTGACCTGGAAGGGAGGCAGGCGATAATGATAGAGACACTTAATTCTTTTGGGATATCAAACGGGATGATAACGAGTACAGTCATTACGGTCATACTGTGTGTGCTGGCTGTAATTGCGGGCCGCAGGCTGCAGACTGTGCCGTCAGGCTTTCAGAATTTTGCAGAATGGGCTGTGGAGAGTCTGTATGATTTCTTTTCGGATATCATGGGCGGCAAAGCATGCCGGAAGTATTTCCCGCTCGTAGCGACGCTGTTCATATATATACTGATATGCAACTACAGCGGACTGCTGCCGGGCTCGGGACATGTGAAGGGACTGACGGCTCCGACAAGCTCGATAAACTGCACGATGGCACTGGCGATAATAGTGTTCGTGGCGATACAGGTGATAGGTATCAGGGAATCTCACGGGCTGAGATTCTACAAGCACCTGCTGCAGCCGTTCGCGTTCCTGCTGCCGCTGATGCTGCTGGAGGATCTGGTAAAGCCGGTCTCGCTGACACTGCGACTTTACGGCAACATTTTCGGAGAAGAGACGGTCACCTCATCGTTTTTCGATCTCGTACCGATAGGTCTGCCTGTGGTCATGCAGATGCTGAGTGTGCTGATGGGGCTGGTGCAGGCACTTGTTTTCGCCCTGCTGACGGGAATATATATAAAAGAGGCGCTTCCGGAGGAGGAAGAGCATTTGTAAACTGTGTGCCGGCAGGCATGAAGTTTATAAGCAGATCGTAAACGGAGCGACAGAAAACGTTTCGATAATGATATAAATGATAAGATTGTTTATAGTGAAAGGAGATATGTTATGGGTTTAATTGCAATAGGAGCAGCTTTAGCTATAGGACTGGCGACTATAGGGCCTGGAATAGGACAGGGGATAGCGGCAGCGAAAGGACTGGAAGGCATGGCGCGTCAGCCGGAAGCGGCAGGAATGCTTCGTACGAATATGATCCTCTCGTTTGCTTTTATGGAATCGCTTAGCATATACGGCCTTCTCATTGCGTTTATGCTGTTCTCAAAGATATAGAGAATTTCATTGCCTCCGGGCATGTAAAAACGCAGTGAAAGGGAGACGGTAATATGGTTGAAGCATTGGGAATAAGTCTTAAAGAATTTATATTTTACCTGATCAACTTCCTGATACTGATGGGAGTGCTAACCAGGTTTTTATATAAGCCTTTCTTGAATATTCTGGCTGCCAGGAAGCAGTCTATAAAAGACGCGCTTGACAACGCTGAGCTTACCAACAGGAGAGCCGATGAGAAAATGGAGCAGTACAGCAAACGGATCTCAAAGGTAGAAGAGGAAAGCAGAGAGATCATCAGAACTGCGAAGATCAAAGCGGATGCGCAGGCGCGTGATATAATAGAGGACGCCCGCAAAGAGGCCGGTGACATCATCGCAAAGGCAGAAAAGACTATAGAAAAAGAAAAAGAGAAGGCTATGGAAGACATGAAACAGGAAATGGCTGTTCTCGCTGTAATGGCCGCTGAAAAGATCGTTGAGCGCGAGATACAGCGTGCCGGACAGGAGGCCATAGTTGAAGAGGTTATCAGACAGGCAAGGAGTACAGGATGGAGGAACTGACCATTGATCTGATTTACGGCACTGCTCTGTTCGAGGCTGCCAGTGAAACAGGCAAGACCGACATCATAAATGAAGAGGCGGGACAGCTGACAGAGCTGTTCAGGCAGGAACCGGATCTTCACAAATTTGTCAACACTCCGGGGATCTCGGCTGAGGAAAAGAAAAGCGTACTCGAAAATGTCTTCAGAGGAAGGATATGCGACGAGCTTCTGAACTTCCTCTTTATTCTTGCAGACAAAGGCAGGATGATGCATTTCGAAAAAATGATAAAGACCTACAGAAAGCTCCTGGATAAACAGGAAGGAGTATCGTACGGTACTGTTTTTTCGGCGGCGCCGCTTACTGACGAGCATATCAGAGCGCTTGAAGAAGATGCGTCGAAGCTTTTCAGAGTTAATGTGAAGCTTGCGAATGAAATAGATCCCAAACTGATCGGAGGCGTGAAGCTGCTGGTAGAAGGCAAGCTGATCGATGCTTCCGTCAGAAAGCGATTTGACGATCTGAGCAGTCAGATCAGAATGAGTTAGGGAGGAAAAGAAATGAATTTGAGACCGGAAGAAATCAGTGCGGTAATAAAAGAACAGATAAAAAATTACAAAAACAGACTGGAGATTTCCGATTTCGGCACGGTTATACAGGTCGGTGACGGCATAGCGCGAATTTACGGCCTGGAAAACTGCATGGCGGGGGAACTCCTGGAATTTACAGGAAACACATACGGCATGGCTCTCAATCTCGAGGAGGACAACGTAGGTGCCGTAATACTCGGATCGGACAGAGATATCCGCGAAGGCGATATAGTAAAGCCTATGGGCAGAGTCGTGGAAGTGCCGGTCGGAGAGAATATGCTGGGACGTGTAGTCAATGCGCTCGGACAGCCGATAGACGGCAAGGGTACTATCGTTACGAAGGAGACTCGTCCGATAGAATGCGCAGCGCCCGGCGTTTTGCAGAGAAAATCGGTAAATCAGCCGCTGCAGACAGGTATCAAGGCGATAGACTCCATGATACCGATCGGCAGAGGACAGCGTGAGCTGATCATCGGAGACAGACAGACCGGTAAGACGGCTATCGCGATAGATACTATCCTCAATCAGAAAGATGAGGATGTGATCTGCATATATGTAGCTATCGGGCAGAAAGCATCTACGGTGGCACAGCTTGTGCAGAATCTTGAAAACAAAGGTGCGATGGAGTATACGATCGTGGTATCGGCGACAGCTTCAGACGTGGCACCGCTGCAGTATATAGCTCCGTATGCCGGATGTGCGATCGCGGAATACTTTATGTATCAGGGAAAAGATGTGCTGATCGTTTATGACGATCTTTCAAAGCATGCCGTGGCATACAGAGCTATGTCGCTGCTGCTGAGAAGACCGCCCGGCAGAGAAGCTTATCCCGGAGACGTATTCTATCTCCATTCGAGACTGCTGGAAAGAGCTGCAAGACTTTCCGATGAACTCGGCGGCGGATCTATAACAGCGCTGCCTATCATAGAGACGCAGGCCGGCGATGTATCGGCATACATCCCGACGAATGTCATATCGATCACCGACGGGCAGATCTTCCTAGAGTCAGAGCTGTTCTTTACGGGACAGAGGCCGGCTGTAAATGCAGGTATTTCGGTATCACGTGTAGGCGGCAATGCACAGATAAAGGCAATGAAAAAAGTAGCAAGTTCGGTAAAGCTCGATCTTGCACAGTACAGAGAGCTTGCAAACTTTGCACAGTTTGGATCTGACGTGGACAATGAGACCAAGGAAAGACTCGATCACGGCCGCATGCTGATGGAGATCCTCAAGCAGCCTCAGTACCAGCCGATCCCTGTAGAACGTCAGGTAATGATAATCTTTGCGGCGATAAACAAGTATCTTGCGGACATAGAGATCGTGGACATAAAGAAGTTCGAAAAGGAGCTCTATGAATTCATGTCGACACAGTATCCTCATGTGGAGCGTGCGATAAAGGAGACCGGCGAGATCGGCGAAGACACAGAGAAGCAGCTTCGTGAAGGCATAGAAGTGTTCAGGAAGGGATTTATAAAACGCACAGATCGCGGAGAAACGGCAGATGAGGCAGGAAGCGAGACGAAATAGGAGGTACGGGAATGTCAGCAAATAATATGCGGGACATAAAGAGACGTATAAAAAGCGTTTCCAGTACGGAACATATCACGAATGCCATGAAACTGGTGTCTGCCGGCAAGCTGAGAAAGGCGAAGGCGATATTCGAAAAGACGAATGCGAATCTGCATTACATCACACAGACCATCGCCGAGATCTTTCACAGCAGCCAGGATATACCGCAGGAATACCTTGCCGGCAACAGAGAGATAAAGACGACGTGCTATATAGTGGTAACGAGCGGGCGAGGGCTTTGCGGAGGCTTCAATTCGTCTGTACTCAAGGAAGCACAGCGCGAGATAGATACCGACTGGGAGGAGCCTGTCATATATGCGATAGGATCGAAGGGCAAGGAATATTTCGAAAAGCGCGGATACAAGATCTGCGGGGATTATCTGGCGCCGCCTGAAAACATATCCTTCCTGGAAACGCGCGAAATGAGCAAGCCTATCATCGAAATGTACGATAAAGGCGAGATTGATGAGGTCGTGCTCATATATACATCGTTCATAAGCTCTATGCAGCAGGAAGTGAAGAACGTGGTGCTGCTGCCTTTCGAGGTCGAGGAGGATTCGGAAGACATAATAAGGACGACAAAACAGGTGGAATATGAGCCTTCTGTTGAAGCGGTATTCAATTACCTTGTACCTAAGTATGTAGAGATGATGATCTACTCTGCGGTGGTAGAGTCTGCGACATGTGAGCATGCAGCAAGGAGAAATGCGATGGAAAGCGCTACTGACAATGCCAGGGAGATGCTGGATCAGCTGTCTCTCTACTACAACAGAGCAAGACAGTCTGCGATCACAGACGAGATCATAGAAATCGTGGCCGGTTCCGAGGCACAGAAATAGGAGGCGAAAATGAACAAAGGAAGAATACATCAGATCATAGGCCCCGTAATAGATATAAAATTCAGTGAGGATCAGATGCCGGAGCTGCTCAATGCAGTCGATATAAAGTTCGGTGACAAGCTCATCGTGACAGAAGTCGCTCAGCATATAGGCGATGATGTCGCAAGATGCGTGGCGCTGTCATCGACGGACGGACTCAGACGAGGAATGGAGGCTGTGGATACCGGAGAGCCTATAAAAGTGCCTGTCGGTAAAGAGGTCCTGGGCAGGATGTTCAACGTTATCGGAGAGACGATAGACGAGAAAGGTCCTGTTGAGACAGAGCTCAGAGCAGCTATACACAGAGCCGCACCTCCGTTTGAAGAACAGGATACGTCAGCTCAGATATTCGAGACCGGCATCAAGGTTATCGACCTTATCGCACCGTATACACGAGGCGGTAAAGTAGGGCTGTTCGGAGGAGCAGGCGTAGGAAAGACGGTCCTGATCCAGGAGCTGATAAGCAATATCGCCAGAGAGCACGGAGGCATATCTGTATTCGCAGGCGTAGGAGAAAGGACCAGAGAAGGAAACGATCTTTATTATGAGATGATCGAGTCCGGAGTTATAAAGAACACAGCGATGGTATTCGGACAGATGAATGAGCCGCCCGGCGCCCGAATGCGAGTTGCGCTGACGGGTCTTACGATGGCTGAATATTTCAGAGACAAGGAGAGCCAGGACGTTCTGCTGTTCATAGATAATATATTCAGGTTCACTCAGGCTGGTTCGGAAGTATCGGCGCTGCTGGGCCGTGTCCCTTCGGCAGTAGGATATCAGCCGACGCTGGCTACTGAGATGGGTGCTCTGCAGGAGAGGATCACGTCGACCAAGAAAGGGTCGATCACGTCGGTGCAGGCTGTATATGTGCCTGCCGATGACCTTACAGACCCGGCTCCTGCGACGACATTCGCACATCTGGATGCGACGACGGTACTTTCCAGATCGATCACTGAGCTCGGTATATATCCGGCTGTAGATCCTCTGGAATCGACTTCCCGAATAATGGATCCGCTGATCCTGGGAGAAGAGCATTATCAGACGGCCAGAGGTGTGCAGGAGGTACTCCAGAGGTATAAAGACCTGCAGGACATCATCGCCATACTCGGTATGGATGAACTTTCGGATTCCGACAAGCTCATAGTTTCCAGAGCAAGAAGGATACAGAGATTCCTTTCGCAGCCGTTCAGCGTTGCTGCGCAGTTTACAGGGATGGAAGGAAAGTATCTGCCGCTCAAGGAAACAGTAAGGGGCTTCAAGGAGATCCTGGAAGGCAAGCATGATGATATTCCGGAGCAGATGTTCCTGTTCGCGGGGAGTATCGACGAAGTTGTCGAAAAGTATGAGAACAGTAAGAAATAGCAGGAGATCGTCATGGCAAACAGTGTGAAATTAGAGATAATAACACCTTCAAAGATGTTTTACAGAGGATATGTGGATATCGTCATTACTACTACACTGGAAGGCGATGAGGGCTTTATGTACGGACATTCATGGGCGTGCAAGCTGCTGGATATCGGTGAGCTGTGGATACAGGAGGCAGGTGCAGGCAAGGATGAATACCGCGTTGCCGCGATAGCAGGCGGGTTCATCGATGTCAGAGACAGCATCATCATATACACGGACGCTGTTGAGTGGTCTGAAGATATAGACATGGAAAGAGTCCTCAGTGAAAAGGCGAAGGCCGAAGACTGGCTGACGCACCATGAAAAGGATGCGGATCCTAACGATGTGATGAAAGCGAAGATCGCCATTTCCAAAGCGATCACGAGATCGCACGTTGCAGAGGGCGGATACAGGCGCGGACACTGATAAGAAGCAAGGAGGCAGTATATGTGCGATGAAAAAAGGATAGCGCTGATAGGCGTTATAGTGGAGAATCAGGATGCGGTGGAGGAAATGAATCATCTGCTTCACGATTACCGCGAACATATAATAGGCAGGATGGGGATACCTCATCCTGAGAAAAAACTTTCGATAATAAGTCTCGCTGTTGAATCTGATCAGGACACGATCAGTGCACTGTCAGGCAAGCTCGGTGCGCTCGACGGGGTCAGCACTAAGACTGTATATTCGAAAAAATAGCGTTCGAAAAAACAGAGAATTTTTTATGCCGGCAGTTTTGGGCGATCCTGAAATATGCCGGCATTATTATATGTGTTCTGCACTGCCGGGCTGCAGTCTGCAATCTAATCTGATACTCACAGATGACTGAAGCTATTGTAGATCACGAAACATACACCCCATGCGAGCAGTATGTGACCGAAGCACATTATGATGCTGCAGCGCCAGCTGCCCGTTTCTTTTCGAACGGTCGCCAGTGTGGCGATGCATGGAACGTAGAGCAGGCAGAAAACCATGAATGAAATGGCGCCGGCGGGTGTGAAAATGCTGCTGAGCAGTGAGAAGGCAGACGTCCCGGTACTTCCGGCGATAACGGAAAATGTACTGATTATCGCTTCCTTCGCGAAAAGACCTGCGATCATCGCAGATGCGGCCTGCCAGCTGCCGAAGCCCAGCGGCTCAAAAAAAGGCGCGACGGAGCGGCCTAAAAATACCAGTATGCTCTCGCGGCAGTCGGAAACCATGCTAAGACTGCAGTCGAATGACTGCATGAACCATATGACTACTGAAGCCGCCAGGATCACAGAAAAAGCTTTTTTTACAAAACCCAGGGAATTTGTGAGAACGACATAAAGGACATAAGATATACGCGGTGGCTTGAGGGCGGGAGTGGCGAAATGTCCGCATACTGCTCTTTGTTTATGCCCGGCGCTGCATCCGGAGCCGCAGTCTGAACTGCTTGGGTAATTCTGTCTGCGCCCGTCCGTGATCTTACCGGTAAGACCGGCGCATATCATAGCGATCACTATTCCCGTGAGATAAATGAACCAGACGACGAGCGCCCGGTGCTCTTCGAAAAAAGCGGAGATGAGCACCGAGTATACAGGCAGCCTGGCGCTGCATGACATGAACGGAATCATAAATATAGTGCGCAGCTTTTTACTGCCGTCGAGCATCGACGATGCGCTCATCACAGCAGGCACTGCACAGCCGAAACCCATGATGAGAGGGACGATACACTTACCTGTGAGTCCGAGTCGTGACATGCCGCTGTCGAACAGTGCGGCAGCATACGAGAAATAGCCGCAGTCCTCAAGGATCGCAAGAAGACAGAACAGTATGGCGATGAGCGGCACGA
The DNA here is from genome assembly GCA_934247125.1 of uncultured Clostridia bacterium. Classification (GTDB taxonomy): domain Bacteria; phylum Bacillota; class Clostridia; order Peptostreptococcales; family Anaerovoracaceae; genus Lentihominibacter. The sequence continues at coordinate 2,272 of CAKQIZ010000061.1, read as the reverse complement.
ATGACAGCACGCTCCCGATGCCGGGGCAGACGCCATATATCAGCAGATCATGCAGCGGTCTGTATGACCCGGCAGAAGTGAGGGCATGGTCGAGCTGTGCGGTACCGAGATCCAGGCATGATGCCAGCAGGCCGCTCAAAAATCTGCCGGCGACATCGAATGTCAGATGAAAAACCGCGAACATCACAGCTGCAAAAATCGGCAGACCTGTTGATTTTCCGGAAAGGATTCTGCTGACGATGCCTGCAATGACCTCCGGAACGCTGGAATTCACGGTCCTGGCGGCTGTTCTGCCTGCAGCGGCTGGCCATGAAGGCATTTTGCCCCGGGCGATATGGTATGCGCTGCTTTTTTTGAAACGACCGCGCAGTTTTTTTATCCTGCAAAAAATATCGTTTCTATATTTCAGGAATATCACCAGCGTCACCAGGTGGACGATGATGAACGAAAATGCTGCTGATTTTAACATCAAATAACCTCCACAGACGTGAACGTCTGAGCTTTACTTAAAAGGCACACTTGCTGCCGGCAAATATGATATAATCATAAAAAATACTGAACGCCGGAGCAGGCGTAAGGATATTCAAGCATATGCACAGTGCGCTTTACAGATTACAGGAAAGGGCGCAGTGCAGAGATATTTACATACATTAAGGAGTGAAATATGGAGAGAACTTTCAGGATAGGACCTATCAGACCGCCGAGTGAAGCGGAAAGTCTGCTGCTGCAGGTGACGAACGGATGCACGTGGAATAAATGCAAATTCTGCCAGCTGTACAGGCATACAAGATTCAAAGCCTACAGCGCAGACAGCATAAAAGCCGACATAGACAATATGGTATATCAGGCGCAGATCGTCGAACAGTACAGGAACAGCGACGGGACATGGGATATAGACGGACTCAATGCGGAGCTGATGAAAGGGACGGAAGACGAAAGACAGTGCCTTTATATGATGGCCAACTGGATCATAGACGGAGCAGAAAATGTTTTTCTGCAGGACGGCAACACTACGGCGCTGAGCAGCGGCAGGCTCAGTGATGTGCTGATATATCTGAGGCAGGCATTCCCGTCGATAAAACGTATAACATCCTATGGGCGAGCGGAAAACCTTTCCAAAGTAAGTGCGGATGAATTTGCAGAGCTCAAAAGAGCCGGGCTTGACAGGATCCACTCCGGATTTGAGACAGGATCGGATGCCGTGCTGAAGAAGATCAACAAAGGCGTGACGCAGCAGCAGGAAATAACGGCTGGAAAAAATGTAAAGGCCGGTGGTATCGAACTTTCTGTGTATTTCATGCCCGGTGCAGGCGGAAAGGAGCTCACGAGGGAAAATGCCGAGGAGACGGCATATGTCATAAATGAAGTGGATCCTGATTTTCTGAGGATCAGGACTGCAGCGGTAAAACCGGGAACAGAGCTGTATGATGATTTTCGAAATGGCGAATTCACACTTTGCAGTGAGGATGAGAAGCTCGTCGAGCTGCGGACTGTCATCGAGAGAGCTGAAGGTGTGGATACCAGGCTGGTCAGTGATCATATGATCAATCTTCTTCAGGATGTAGAGGGCAGTCTCAAAAATGAGAAAAGCAGGATGCTGACACTTATAGATGAATATTTTGCTATGCCGGAGCGCGAAAGACGCATGTATCAGGCTGCGCGCAGAATGGTGCGAGTGAGCAGACCTGCCGATATGTCGAGACTCAGGTCTCAGGAGCTGGAGCGGATAGGCCGCATGGTCGATGAAGTGAAGGATCCTTATCAGTGGGAAATACAGATGAATGCACTGATATCGCGGTATATTTGAGGTTTTGCAAGGTGGAGCGGAGTTTTTTACGGTCATAGAAAAAGCACATATGAAACCGCAAACAAAAAATGAAGAAGTTTTTTGATAAATTAGAAGAATCAGTATTGATCCAAAAAAGTGTATCAAAAATAATAACGAGTCTTATAAATGACACACAAATCCACTGGAAAATACAGTATACATGGCGCCGAGGATCCGCGAGCATAAAAAAACATATAAAAACATGAAAAATAGAAGGCTTGAAACTACAAGGAAAGAGCGGTTTTTTCAGAAAATTCAATTCTCTGAAAAACAAAATAATCAAAATTCGAAATTAGTTGGCACGGATATTGAATATATAGTAGGCAGAAGTTACATCGATTGCCGCTAATAAATAGGGCGGTGAAAGAAAAACAAAACCTAAGTAAAAAGGGAGGATAATTATGACTGAAAGAAACATGAAATTAGCTTTAGAAGAAGCTAAAA
>CAKQIZ010000060.1 GCA_934247125.1 uncultured Clostridia bacterium | reverse complement strand
GATCCGCTTGCTGTGATCAACAATCTTTCGACATTCATATTCGCGCTGATACGAGCAATCGGACTGATACTTCTGGGATTCGGCATAGTGCAGGTAGGCCTTTCGCTGAAATCCCATGATCCGTCGCAGCGTGCGAATGGATTTCTGACACTGGCAGGAGGCGTGATCATAACATTTGCAAAGGAGATACTGAATCTGATCACAGGATAAAAAACAGGCAGCAGCAATGCTGCCAGGTACATAGAGAGGGAAGTATTTGCTCACCCTGCTGTCTTACACACAAAAGGTGTTTCATGCAGATGATAAAAAGGATATAATCGATATAGACAGGTGATTGACTTGTCTATGCAACAGGAATGAAAAAAGGAGATGAGAAGGATGTCTTCACAGAGATCAGAAAAGATAACATGCCCTGGATGTGGCAAGGAACATGATTTTGAGATGTGGAACAGTTTGAACACTATGCTGGATCCGGACATGAAAGAAAAGCTTTTGTCGAAGGAAATGTTTCAGTTCATTTGTCCGAACTGCGGTTACACGGCAAATGTAGATTATGGATTTTTATATCATCAGATGGAAGACAGGATAATGATCTATTATATCCAGGATGAGGATGAGATCGAAAAAACGATAAAAATGATAACAGGTGAAGCCTATGATTCATTTGAGCTGAGTGAAGCTTTGCAGAAAGCAAAGAGAGAATATCTTTACCGGATCGTATTGTCACAAAATGATCTTCTTGAAAAAATACATATATTCGATAATAGAAGAGATGACAGGATGATCGAGATCATGAAGGTTTTGATGACCGGCAGGATAATGAGTGACCATCCGGAAGCAGAGCCGTTTCGTTTATTTTATGATTCTGATGATGAGAATGAATTTTTCGTACTGGTTGGAGAAAGTGATGTTATCGGGACTGTGGAACTGCCGGAAGAGCTTTATGATGCGATCAAAGACGAATATGAAGATAAGTTTATGCCATTAAGAGGAAGCGATGAATATGTCATCGATTTTGACTGGGCTGTTAATTTGCTGGGGATCGATCAGGCTATTTATGAATCTGAAAAAGAGATAGAAGACGGGGCAGAGGCACTTGATGCGCATGAAGTCTTTTCGGAATCAGATGAGAAACATTTTTCATAAGTAGAACGTGATGACGGTCTGCCAGGCAGCAGGTGCAATATATCGTATCACACACCTTGTTTTTAGACAATTTAATATTTGAAGAAATACATAGACCGGTTTGATGACTGGTCTATTTTATACTCAAATCTGATGCTATCTCATTGGATTGTATAAAAAAGGGCCAGTCAGATGTGATGTGGTGAAGATCATTTATACTCAAAAAGGCATAAAAAGCAGATCGTTACTTAAACAAAACTGAGCAAAAATAAATATGATATTTCATAAATCAAGATGTCGATAAAAGAAACAAAAATATTTTTTCGACAAAAGTGCACCCTCCGTAACGAGAAATATTAAAAAAATTTATCAAAAAATAGCGAAAATTTCAAAAATGAATTGATTTATAAAAATACTGTGCTATAATCACAAAACATTTTAGTACGTGTTTTAGTTAAGGAAAAAACTCTGATGCTGTCACTGATATGGCATGTCAGGAGAAAGGAAGAAGGTATGGATACTAAGCTGAGGCATAAAGCCATAGCATGGATATTAATGTTTTGTCTTGCGATAACATTGATACCTAATCCAGGGTATGCAGCGAAGAATGAAAAGAAGTCAGCGAGATCTGAAAAGACCAGCGCAGAAAAGATTTCGCCGGATGAAGTCAGTGAAAAAAATGTTATTGAGAAGAAGGAATCAGTAACGACATACGATCTCGGGCAGGGAGAAACGATGAGTGTTTTTCATGGCGGAGATGTGCGTTATAAAGATGATTCCGGGAAACTGGTCGATTATGACCCGTCCCTTGTGGCAATAGCGAATGGGGAAAAGACAGAACAGAATGAGTCACTTGAAGATTATGTCTACAAAAACAGGCGGGGCGACAAGAAACAGTACATGCCGCAGCTCCTTTCTGAGGAGACGCCTATACTCATGGAAAATGAGTCATACAGGATAGAAATAACTCCAAGCAGTAAGACTCTGAAAAATGCAGGTATAAAGCAGTCGGAAGTAAAGCTTGAAAAAGAAAAAGTACCGACGATCTATGAGGATGAAGAGAAGCTGCCGGTAAATGCGGTATATGGAGATGAGCGCAAACCTGCTGTATTCAAATATACTTCAGGCGACAACGGGATAAAAGAAACGATCATACTCAACGAGAAGCCGGAAAGCAATGTTTTTGAGTATGTGTTGAAGACGGGAAGTCTCAAGGCGAAAAAGAATTCGACCAGCGAGGGAATAACCATATATGATGATTCGACTGATGAAATAATCGCAGCGATAGCTCCGCCGTGGATGAATGATGCAGGCGGCGAAGCTTACAGTGAGGATATCACATATGATCTTTCCGAAGGCGAAGAGGATGGTTCATATATCCTGAAAATGACAGTTGACAGTGGTTATTTGAATGACAGTGAGCGAAAATATCCGGTAACGATAGATCCTACAACTACATGGACAGGATCCAGTCAGATGCGGGATGTATACGTCATAAGCGGAAGCTATGCAGGGACAAATTTCTATGACAGCGGAACTGTCGTGATGCCTGCCGGTTCGAACAGCACCGGTATTCATGAGACGTATATCCAGTTTGTAAATCTGCAGAGTCAGATTTCGGACAAAAATATTTCATCTGCAGTTTTGAGTGCATATGAAGTGAGTGGCGGAGAAAACGGGCAGACAGTTGGTGCTTTTAGAGTCACGGGAAGCTGGAGCCCGTCATCACTTACGTACAATAACCGGCCGTCATGTGAAAGCAGTGCGATGTCATCGATCAGGACACAGCCGGCCGCAGTAGCGCATGCGCTTGATATACGGCCTTATGTAAAGGGAGTTGCTAATGGTACGGCGTCAGATAACGGAGTGGCATTGAAGAACATAACCGCTTCACCGGGATATGCAGTATTTTTTGGAAGCCGCTCATCATATGCCGTGTACAGACCGAAACTTACAGTGACATATTCAGAGGAGCCGCCTGCAGCAACAGGCGCACAGGTATCTCCTGCATATGTGAAAAACAGTACCGATGCAAAACTGACATTCTCGGGACTGTCATCAGCAGGCATAGCGAGAGCAGAGTATAAGCTGACCGCATATGATGAAGCATCACAGTCAGAGGGAAGTGTTATACGGGATTTCAGCGAGGATACCGCGATAACCTCAGGCAGCAGCCTGCCTGTGCTGGAAGCAGGATGCTATAAAGTTTATGTAAGAGGCGTGAGCAGCAGTGGTGCAGCGGGAGAGGCTGTATCTGCAGGGATACTTCATGTCGACAATACTGCACCGGAGATAGGATCTGCAGCACTTAAAAACAGTTCGGGAGAAGATATAAAGGGGAAGTGGACACAGGAAAACAATCCTGTCATAGAATTTTCAGGCGTAACTGATGAGCATATCGATGCAGCAGCTGTTTCATATGCAGTAAAGGCAAAAGGGACACCTGTGTCTGACAGTGATTTCAAAGCTCCGGCGGAACTTTCGATAAATGAAGCAAAACCATATAGTGGTTCTTTCAGATTCGTTGAGTCAGACAGGTCTTTGACGTCCGGATCATACACGATACATGTCAAAGCGTCTGATAAAGCAGGAAACGAAAAAGTCAGGAGACTTTCATATCAGAAAGATGTAGATGATCCGTTAGGAAGCCTGATACTTACAGATCTGATTACGGGAAACGAGGTCACGCAGCTTTATAAGCCGGTAAATATTGAAGTGGGGGTCAGCGGAACAGGAAGTCCGATAAAGGAAAGTACACTGAAGCTTTATAAGCTGACGACAAACCAGGCAGGAACAGTAACAGGTGTGGATTCTTCATCAGTAAAAACACTGACAAAGAACATCACGATAAGTGAAAATATAGTGATGGACACGCTTGATATATGCGACAGCTACGGCAAGTACCGGCTGGTGCTGTATCTTAAAGATTCAGTAGGCAGGACGAAAGAGATCACCAAGGATTTTGAGGTGACATACACGCTGCCGGTGCCTGATAAAGTCCAGATAGAACACTCAAAAGGCGGCACAGCTACTATGGTATGGGGATTTTCATACACGCCTCAGCAGAAGATAAAGCTTGGAAGCATAGAAGGCATGTTCCCTGATGACGAGGATTTTAAAACATTCGTTCCTGCAGGGGAAAACGGAACTCTGCCGTTTGACGGAAGTGCAACGATAAATGTTCCTGATGAAGAAGGCGAATGGGAAGTAGTTATAAGAGGCAAATCGAAAAACGGTCATCCGGGAGAAGAAATGATAGTGCCTTGTGTTGTTGATAAGACTGCTCCTGAGGTAAAGGATATAACTTTCAATCAGTGTTATCTGCAGGGAACAGTAAAAGATGACAATCTCAAGGAGTGGACAGTATATGCAAAAGAAAAGAATGCCTCGGCGTACAATGAGGAGCCTGTTGCTAAAGGCAGCAGTTCAGTGTACAACTATCTGATCGCATATATAGATATAAACAAAGCTCCGTTCGAGGAAAACAAAGAGTATACACTCAAGATCGTAGCGACAGACAAGGCTGGAAACAAGACTGAGAAGACTACAGACATGAAAGTGCCGTCAGATAATACGAAGCCTAAGATAATCGAAGCCGGTCTTGAGATAGATAAAGGCGAATCTAATCTGCCTTACAAAGGAACCTTCATAGTGGGATCGAATAAAGAACAACTCAGTGTTGTGGGAGATGTACCCGGAGTCGTATGGTACATAGCGAACAGAGAATCTTCGCCTGCTCTCAAAGATGAAAACGGCAATGCACTTTATGATGCACTCGGATGGTGGGATGTTCTGGCGCTCAAGAAAGAGTCGGACGGAAGCCGCAAATACAGCGTGCCTGTTATGGAAAACGGGTATAAAAATTCGATATCATTTTCGGGAAGTGAAATATCAGGCAATACCGGAACAAAAAATTTCTCGAGCCATGATTCAGTGCTGAGCTTTCGCATAAAAGCACAGTCTGATGCGGCCGTTTATCAGATAAAGGCAAATGCTGTACAGCAAGGACAGTATGTAACCATACAGCCTGATACGACATACTATGTAACGGATTTAACGGGCAGCAGTGCATTTGCATACAATTTTGATATCAAAGTCACAGCAGCAGAAGGGCAAAGCGTCAGTGACATACCGGTGATCTTCTATGGAGATACTTCCTTTAATGAATCGTTTATCTATTCAAATGTAGAAGATTTTGCTCCGAAGCGATTGAGTGTCGAGGACAAGCTCAATTATAAGACGTATCTTAAATGGGATATACCTGACGATCTGCCGGACAATATATCCTACGAAGTCTATAGAAGCACGAACGAGGACTTCATACCTGATGAAAGCACCAGAGTGGCATCCGATATAAAAGCAGGATACTATACGGAGATCAATGCCTGGCATGGAAAAGCTCTTTACTATAAGGTGTGTGCAGTAAAGAAATACAGTATCAATACAGGAGTGAACCGTGAAGACAGAAGCTCATTTACGGAAACCATGGCAGGGAGAGCTGCAGACCCGAATGAATCGGTCAAGAGACTGGGCATAAAGGATTTCTGGGAGTTTACAGAATTCAATACGCCTAATGGCAGCGGATACATCGAAAAGAGCAGCGGCAATTTTGTTTATCAGCAGAATGACGCCCAGATCCCTAATGAGGGCTTTGATATAAAGCTGATGAGGACATACAACAGCCAGAGCAGCAGTCGAGGAACTTTCGGATCCGGGTGGAGTCATGATTACGATATGGAGCTGATAAACGTATCGGAAAACAATACTCTCGACTTCACTCATGTAGTATTGAAAGACGGCAACGGAACGATATATCATTTCACGAGAGGCACAGGTGACGAACATTTTATTTCTTCATTCGGAAGCTATGTGAACCTTACGGCAAAGCAGACTGAACAGAACAAGACAGTTACAGTATCGTCAGGCGGCAGCAATACAGAAGTGACATTGAGATACCAGTTCATGCTGCACACGAAAGACGGACTTAAATACTATTTCAACAGCGGCGGACAGCTGATCCTCATGGAGGAAAACAACGGCAATTTCGTTATATTTGAACATGATGCGAAAAAAGGCGTTCTTTCGGCGATGCGAACGAACAATGATATCACTTTGCAGTTCATATATAACGATGGCAAAAACGGAACAGATCCGCTCACTGTAAAAGAAGTGCGCATGCCTGACGGCAGCAGGATCGAGTATGAGTATACGAAACCGCTGTTATCATCAGAACGACTTCTTACAAAGGTAACAGAAGTATCTGGCGAGGACAGTATCGAGTATGTATATAAGTACGACAAACCTCTTCTGAGCTCTCAGCCGAGAAACCTTACATGTATAAAAGAAGCTCAGAACAAAAACAAATACGACATTTCATACGATTTCGATACGGATCAGGTGAAGGAGGTAAAATATCCGGACGGTGAAAAATTCACTTTCGAATATGCAGAAGATAATACATCGACTGTAACAAAGAAATATTCAGGCGGTCAGGTGGTGCTTGGCGAGAAAGATTTCTTTGACCGGGTTTACGGTAAATGCGAAAAAAGTATACGAGGCGTTGATGATGTCAGCGTGCTGAACGGTACAGATGAGACCGGTCTTGATGTAATGACCAGGACATATCAGGACAACCAGCTGATACAGACAACGAATACAGCACAGTATTATGAGATAAACAGCAGCGGATACATAGTTGAGAAAAGCGGCATCAAAGAAAACAAAGCCAAATATTCGGGAAGCACTCCGGTCACAGAAACGGAAGACGATGGAACAGTAAGCGAATACACATATTATACTGCAGAAGACGGCGCAAACCTTGACGAGCTGATAAAGACTGTAAAAGAGACGAACAGCGATGGCAAAGTGACTGGATACAAAAAGTATTCATATGACCAGTCCGGCAATGTAACTGAGACTATAAATTATGTGGCAGGAACGAAAATAACGAACACATATCATACGGAAGGTGATTTCAAAGGCGAGCTTGCCAGCATGACAGAAAGTCTGATAACCGTGAACGATGCATATGAGATAACATCTGAATCCGTAAAAAGCACATCCGTCTACACGTATCAGTATAATACTGCAGATGGAGTTACACAGAAGACCGAAAGCTGCACACAGAGCATACCTAAGCCTGACGGTACTAACGAAACGATAACCACAGGGAAAACTTATGATGTGATGGGCAGACTCATCAGGGAAACTGACAGCAGAGGATACCAGACTTCCAGTACGTATGACGGATTCGGCAGACTGACAGCCACTACTTATAAGTACGCAGACAGCAATCAGCTGAAGCAGAGTACGGCTAAAGAGTATGACAAAAACGGCATGGTAACTTATGAGAAGCTGGAAGACGGTATAGAAAAATGGTATACCTACGACAGCATGGGTCGGGTTACAAATACAAAGATAAAGAAAGGCGATTCAGAAGAAAATATAAATACGGCATACAGGTATCAGGATGTCAGCATATATCAGGGAAAAGGAAACGATACAGTAAGCGTGAACAATGCATACGTAACGAAACAGACATATGCGGATGGAACGATAATATCTGAAACGTATACTGACCATAAAGGAAATGTCGTAAGAAGTTATAAGGGCGGACTGTATACGGACATGACATACAGCCTCCAGGGAGATCTTGTAACGAAATGGATAATGGGTCAGACGCTGTCCGGTACTGACGGGCTTTTAGAGATCTATATTTATGATGACAAGGGAAATCTCACTGCGACAGTGACGGATCCGGACTATGAACCGGGTACTAATACCACCGGATACAAAGTCAGGGAAGACAGCACAGGATCAGACGGCAGTCAGATACAGGGAAGTATAGTAAGCCGGAGCAGCTATGATGCGGACGGCAATGCTACAGAGAAGACGGATCCTCTGGGGAATACCACGCACTATGCTTATGACAGATCCGGCAATCTGCTTTCAGTAACACTTCCGGACAATGTAAAGTATGAATACCAGTATGATGTTTCTGATACAGACCGTACGACAAAGGATGTCATCATAGAGCCGCGAACTGTCAAGCAGGGCAGTGAAACAGTAACAACAACGGCAAAAAGTATCGTGGTAAAAGACAGCACAGACAAGACGATAAGAGTCGAAGATCTGGGTGTAAACGAGACTGACGGAACATCGATCAGCACATCATATGAATATGATGCCAGGGATAATCTGATAAAGGCAACGGATAAAAAGGGCAATTACAGGGCATATACATACGATGTGCGCGACCGCCTCACCGCTGTGGACTATTATGACAGCGAAAATGACAGCCCTGTCAAAAGTCTGAGATGTGAGTTCACTTATGACGATGCGGATAATATGACGTCGATGACAGATAAGAAACATGTAGACGGACAGGATGTCATATACCGCTACACGGCATATGAGTATGATGATTTCAACCGGCTCATATCGGTGTCAGAGTGTGATACCGATGCACTGCCTTCAGATCAGATATTACAGAAAAACAGGATCACATATGGATATGATGGAAAAGACAGGCTCGTATCGATAGATTATCCGGACTGTGCGTTAGGTGTATCCGGCCTGAGATTCACGTATAATATACACGGCTGGCTCACGGAAGTGGACGCGCTCAGAAAGAACGGCTCAGACAGGACACTGAGAGAGTATACATATACTGGAGACGGCAAGGTCGAAACCATCAAGGATTATACAGACTTCCTGAACGGACTTACGGGTACTGGCAAATGGCTGAAGCGAACATATACATATGACAGGCTGAACAGACAGACGGGCATAATTTACACTGACAGCATGAGCGGCAGCAGCACGGCTGTAAAGCAGTCACACAGCTACACATATGATAAAAACAGCAATATAACAAGTGAAGACGTCATCGACAGATATGGCACAGCCAACAGCACATATTACGGTCAGAGACGTGACTATTCATATGATGTGAACGACAGGCTGACAGTAAGTTCGATAAGCAGACGTACAGCGGAAGATGCGATGTCTGCAGCAGAATCACACTATTACAGCTATGATGCAGCCGGAAACAAGACAAGTGACGTGGTGCAGCGTCAGCGCTCAGGATTTGTAGAGCTGGTTTCTAATAAATACTATACATATAACGAGTTCAACCAGCTTACAGCAGTTGACGGCCTTGATATGGAAAACGGCAGTCTTATCGGCAAAACATATGCCTATGATGCAAACGGCAATCAGATAAGCGAAACGGATCAGGAGGCAGGAAAGCAGACCGTATATGAATATGACGCGGATAACCGGTTAAGAAAAGCTACAGGCAGGACCGGGGAAACAGTTGATTATGTCCAGGAAAATAAGTACAATGGATTTGGACAGCGCGTACAGAAAAAAGAAGGCAGTGATGTCACAGCATACTTCTACGATGGAAGCACGGTGCTGTATACGGAAGATGATCAGGACAAAGTGACGAGCTTCAACCTGATCGGTGCAGAAAACAACATACTGCAGACTGCAAGAGCAGGCCAGGATGACGCAGTAAATTTCTACACGTATACAAAGGATCTCAGGGAAAGCACGATAAACATCGTAGGCGCGGACGGCACTTCGCAGGTGACATATGACTATGATGATTACGGCGAGACGAAGACATATGACAAAGACAGTGCATCGCCGTTCTACAATGAAGTATGCTACACTGCAGGCATATATGACAAGACTACAGGCCTGTACAATCTGAACGCAAGATACTACGATCCCGAAAACGGCGTGTTCATGACACAGGACACATATCGGGGCAATCGCTCGAGAACAGCGACGCTTAATCTCTATGCGTACTGCATGGGGAACCCTGTGAAATACACAGATCCGAGTGGACACTGGGCTGCGGTGATTGCTGCAATAGCATGGGGAGCTTTAGGCGCATATGACGGATATAAATATGCGAAGAAAAAGAAGCTTAAGGGTAAGAAAAAAGCAATTGCTATAGCAGGAAGTGCGGCTTTAGGAGCTGTAAACCCGATCAAAATCAAAAAGGTTGTTAGTGTAGGGTATAAAGCAACAAAGCTAGTGAAGGCAGCAGTTAGTGCGCAGAAAAGTAAAAAAAGCATAGTTAAAGCAATTGCAAAAGCAAAAACAACGGTTGTTGAAGCGAAAGAAGCCGAAGTTAGGAGTAGTACTAAAGCATATGAGAAAGCATATCAATTGGCGAAGAGCCGTGAAAAAATAGGGAAAAATGTATGCTTCACGGCAGGAACAAAGATACATACAGAGAAAGGCTTCAAGAATATAGAAAAAATCAAAGCCGGTGATTACGTATGGTCGGAAAATCCTGAGACAAAAGAAAAGGCGCTGAAGCAGGTCAAGAAGATCTTCGTAAGAGAAAAAGACAGTATAGTACGGCTTGCTATAAACGGAGAAGTCATAGAGACAACTTCAGAGCATCCATTCTATGTCGAAGGCAAGGGATGGAGAGCTGCAGGTGAACTGACTGCAGGAACTGAAGTCAGACTTGAAGACGGAAGCTCAGGGACTGTCACTGAAAAAGAGGATATACAGCTTGAAGAACCTGTAACCGTATACAATTTTGAAGTCGAAGATTACCATACATATTATGTGTCAGAGCAGAAAGTTCTGGTGCATAACACATGTGCGGGTACAGCTAAAAATGTAGCATCGAAATCGGATGTTATAACATATTCACCCGTTAATCCAGGACCATTAAGTGCTGAAAAAGCAGCGTCCTTTGAAGGAGCGACTTATACAAAGCGAGTATTGACTGAGGATACTGTTATGTATAGAGTATATGGTGGAGGTTCTAAGAAAGTAGGGCAATTTCTTTCTTTAGATAAGCAGTATGGTGGTCTTCAGTCGCAATTAGATCTTGCACTTTTGCCAGAGTGGGGAAATACTGCAAGTAACGTGACAAGAGTGGTGGTGCCGAAGGGCACGGTGATATATGAGGGCAGAGCAGCTCCGCAAATAATAAGAGACAGTATGGGAAATAAGATAGGACAATTACCGGGTGGAGGAAGCCAGGTAGTTATAGAGAATGTAGATGCGAGGTGGTTTAACTGATGAAATGTGATTGTGCAGAGAGAATAGGTATAGAGATAAATTCGTATAAGCTGTTTATTGAATTGAAAGAGTTTTTTGAAGGACAGGTCCAGAAAGGCATATTTGAGGATGTTCCAGTGGAAGAACCTTACTTTATCGGTCTTTATGATGATGGAAGCACGAAAGGATGGTATGCTGAAAAATGGTATAGATGCAATGCATGCGGGACACTATGGGAATTTAGATACCCTGATTTTCCGGCGGTAGGAAGAGTGAGGAAATTTGAAGATGGTGTATACCCGGAACCGGAAAAGTATTTTTAAATGTTGCAGGATAATATATAGAGCGTAATTGAAGATATTGTATGATATTAAACGCTAGACGTTGAACTAGTGTAATTGATTTAGCATGTCGCATCAGAAACAACCTCTGATGCGGCATTTTCGTTTTTGAATGTGCACCTTATTTAGAAAAAACAACGCATTCTCATAAAATATAAAAAATTCAGAAAAAGTATGCTATAATCACGATAAAGTAAAAGTGAGTCAGCTTGCATGCTCTTGCAAAATGCTATAATCCGGAATGTAAAGGAGAAGATCATTATGGATAACAAATCGATGAACGCAGCAATGACTGTTGAGAATCCGCTGCTTAAGGAGCTTTTTAGCAGATGGAGAAGTATCGGTGACCGTAACAGCCGTGAAT